>JAESSC010000085.1 GCA_016764285.1 Pelagibacteraceae bacterium | reverse complement strand
TTTTTTGGTTCTTTCAAAATTTTTACAAGTGAATGCGCGTCAAGATCTTCGAGTGTCGCTAATACCGGCATTCTTCCCACAAATTCTGGTATCAATCCATATTTAATCAAATCTTCAGGTTCTACACTTTTAATTAGTTCTCCTGTAGATTGTTCTTGAAAATGCTTTACCTTAGCTCCAAAACCTATAGAAATTTCCGCTCCTCTCCTTGCGATAACTTTATCTAATCCACTAAAAGCTCCTCCACAAATAAATAGAATATTGGTAGTGTCGACTTGTAAAAATTCTTGTTGAGGGTGTTTTCTGCCTCCTTGCGGGGGAACACTAGCTATAGTTCCCTCCATGATTTTTAGTAGTGCTTGCTGTACCCCTTCTCCAGATACATCTCTTGTGATTGAAGGATTCTCTGATTTTCTACTTATCTTATCCACTTCATCTATATAAACTATACCACGCTGTGCTTTTTCAACATTATAATCTGCTGCCTGTAATAGTTTAAGTATTATATTTTCAACATCTTCACCAACATAACCTGCTTCAGTCAGTGTTGTAGCGTCAGCCATTGTAAAAGGTACATCTAAAATTCTTGCTAAGGTTTGGGCTAGTAATGTTTTTCCACATCCAGTTGGACCAACTAAAAGAATATTAGATTTTGATAACTCAACATCTTTGTTGCTTTTAGACTCGTGATTTAGTCTCTTATAATGATTATGAACAGCAACTGATAAGACTTCCTTGGCATAAGTCTGGCCAATAACATAATCATCTAAGACTTTACATATTTCTTGTGGTGTTGGAACTCCTTCATTATTCTTTGCAAAAGTATCCTTGTTTTCTTCCTTTATAATATCCATGCAGAGTTCGACACACTCATCGCAGATAAAGACTGTTGGTCCTGCAATTAATTTTTTTACCTCGTGTTGGCTTTTGCCGCAAAATGAACAATACAGAATATTTTTATTATTTTTATCAGACATAAATATTATCGAATCAGTTAATCTTAAAATAAACTAATGTTTCAAGTTATCAAGCATAAGTCGTGAACACCAACTAAATCTAGTAGCTTAAGATCTTTTCGCCACAACTTCATCGATCAAACCAAAATCCTTCGCTTCAGGTGGTGACATAAATTTATCTCTCTCTAACGCTTTTTTAATTTCATCTTCACTTTTTTTTGTATGTTTAGCGTAAATTTTATTTAACCTTTTCTTAAGATCTAAAATTTCTTTAGCATGAATTTCTATATCTGTTGCCTGACCCTGAAATCCTGCTGATGGTTGATGAACCATAATTCTGGAATTTGGAAGTGAAAGTCTTTTTCCTTTCTCGCCAGCGGCCAACAGAAATGATCCCATGGAAGAAGCCTGACCTATACATAAAGTAGAAACTGGAGGTTTGATATATTGCATGGTATCATAAATTCCTAAACCAGCTGTGACTAACCCACCATGACTATTTATGTAAAAGGATATTTCTTTTTTTGGATTTTCAGACTCCAAATATAATAATTGTGCCGTAATTAAACTTGCAACGGTGTCATTAACTGTACCAACCAAAAAAACGATACGGTCTTTTAAAAGTCTTGAATAAATATCATAAGCTCTCTCGCCTCTACTTGTTTGTTCAACAACCATTGGCACGAGAGTATTCAGTTGTTCTTCAATTCTTTCTTTCATAACGAATCAGCAAAATGAATTTATACAACTTATGATTACTTTTTTCTAATTTTTTTCTTATTTTTTGAAGATTTAATTGTTTTTTTGNCTTTTTTAGACTCTTCTTTTTTAGANGATAATTCAGATGNTTTCNCGANCATAGAATGTGCTTTAATTATCTCTTCAGCCTCTTTTATAGAAATTGTCTTTTTTGTTTCTTTTGATTTTTGCTTTATCAAATTAATAATTTTTTCTTCATATATAGATCCTCTTAAACTTGTCGNAGCTGACGGATTTTTCTGATAATATTCTAATACTTGTTTTTGCTGACCAGGCATCGAGTGTACTTGTTTTTGAATTTCATTTCTGAGTTCTTGCTCATCAACCTTTAAATTGTTCTNNTCTCCAAGTTCGTTAAGTATTAATCCCAATTTAATTCGTTTTTTGGCAATTTTTTCACTTTCTTTTTTATTTTTCTCTTTATCTTCTTTTTTTAAGTNTTGAGATATTATCGTTAATTCCTGCTGAACCAAATTATCAGGCAATTGTACATCATGCATTNTTTCTAGTTGGTTTAATATTTTTTCTTTTGAAAGTTCTTCTAAACTCATTTTATATTGATTTTCAATTTGTTTATTTGTTAACTGTTTCAAATCTTTTAAATCTTTTGCTCCAAGATTTTTTGCAAATNGATCATCAACTTTTACAGTTTCAGGTTTTTTAACATTTAAAATTTTGCATTTAAAATTTGCTTTCTTATTTACAAATTCTTTTTTGGGATAATTTTCAGGTAAAGTGGCTGTAACTTCTTTCACTTGGTTTTTTTTAACGCCAAGTAATTGTTTGTCAAATCCTTTAATAAATAAATCTTTNCCAAGAACAATTTGTGTATTTTTGCCTTGCCCTCCTTCAAAACTTTTATTTTCAATAGTTGCGTCGTAATCAAAAGCAACTAGATCACCATTTTTAGCAGTTTCATTTTCATTTTTGTCTTTAAAATTATTTTGATTTTTCGCAATATCATCTATTCTTTTTTCTATCTCTTTTTCTGTGACTTTAATTTCATAATCAATAAATTTAATATTCTCAATTGATTTAAGTTTGATTGAAGGCAATTCATCAATCTCTAAAGTATAATTTAAATCTTTTCCTTCCCCATATGATTTAAGGTCAAGCTTTGGTTGGCCTGCTACTTTTATTTTTTTTTCTTCAATTGCTTTCGTTGAAGTTTCTTTTAATATTTGATCTAATACTTCGCCGTAAACAGCCTTTCCAAACTGNCTTTTTAAAACATCTGCGGGAACTTTACCTGGCCGAAACCCTTTTAAATTAACTGTTTTGCTTAGTTCAGTTAATCTAACTCCCATTTTTTCTTCTATGGTTTTTTTTTCAACAAAGACTTTTAAATTTGTTTTTAATCCTTTTTTGGAATCTACTGTAACTTTCATAATTTTTGGTGGGCAAGAAGAGACTCGAACTCTTAAACCTTTCGGTACTAGTTCCTAAGACTAGCGCGTATACCAATTCCGCCACTTGCCCGTGCACGAGTTATTATCAAATTAAAAGATAATGTCCAAGGCAATTAAACTATTTTAAATTTATTACCTTTTTTTACAATATAAATTCCAATTATTACAGCAATCAGAGAAATAATAACTTTTGAAGTTATTACTTCATTTAAAAATAAAAATCCTAAAATTACACCAAAAATTGGTATTAGATACGCGACCTGCGCCTGAAAAACTAAACCATTATTTTTTAATATATAAAATCTTAATAACCAGGCTATCCCTGTTGCAAAAATTCCAAGGTAAATAAGTGAAATTGTTGAATCTAATCTTGGAATTAAATTCCATGGCTGTTCAAAAAATAGAGAAAGTGGCAATAAAAATATTGTAGCCCAAATCATTATAGACGTTGTAACATTTTCGTTAGATTTATTAGTAATTTTTAAAGTCAACACACCGCCCACAACATAAAAAGTAGAGGCCAACAATATTATAAGTGCTGACCATATATTATTTTCATTAAACAGCATCTTGTCTGTAAAAAGAAATATTATTCCACAAAATCCTAACATTATTCCAATTGATTTCAGCAAGTTTATTTTTTCATTTTTTGTAAAAAAATGGGCAAGTATTGATGCACTGAATGGAGTGCTTGCCATTAATATTGCTGCTAAATTACTTTGTACATTTTTAATTCCATAAGCGATTAAAATAAATGGNAATACTAAATTAATGAATCCAATTGCAGCAAACCAGAGCCAGTCNTTTGAAAAAGCTTCGATTTTAATTTTCTTAAAAAAACAAATAATTAAAAGTGGAATAGCTCCAAAAAATACTCTTAAAAAAGCTATTGTTATTGGTCCATAGGAATANGTAGCAATTTTAATATTAAAAAAAGCAGACGCCCATATTAAAGCTAGTAATGTTAGTAAAAAAAAATCTAAGGGNCTTGGATTTCTCATTCAATAATTTCTTTTACTTCACCTTTTGTCATCTGAACTAATTGACTATACTCAATTTTGAAAATGGAATTTGGGTGTCCCGCTGCAGCAAATACACTTTGAAATCTACCTAAAGATTGATCAATTAAAATGTTTAGTTTTTTTAAATGTGCTATTGGTGCAACTCCTCCTATCGAAAAACCAGTGTTGGNTTTAACTTCCTCGGCATTGGCCATACATACATCTTTTTTGCTTATAACTTTTTTTAATTTATTTAATGAACATCGTTTATCACCTGCAACTAAACAAATCAAAAAGGTATCATCGGCTCTAAATACTAAACTTTTTACGATTGCTCCAANTTCACAACCTAAAGATTCTGCTGCATCTTTTGCCGTTCTTGCCGTGGTATTTAAAGACAAAACTTTCAGTTTAGGATCAAATTGAGCTATAAAATCTTGTACTCTTTTTACTGGTTCTTTATTTAATAAGTTTTCCATTTTTTTAATCTCTTTAATGCACCNGGTATTCCTTGAACTAAATCTTCCGCAATTAATCCTTTTCCATAATGTTTTGCAATATCTCCATGTAACCAGGTTGCCGCACATCCAGCTAAAAAAGGATTTATTTTTTTTTGACCAACTAAACTAACAACTAAGCCGCTCAAAACATCTCCTGANCCAATCACTGCTAATTCCGAAGATGCATGATCATTTATTACAATTCTTTTATTGTGAGAGACAATAACTGTGCTGGGACCTTTCAATATTATATTTGATTTGATCAATTTAACGGCACTTATAGCCTTATCAATATTGTTAAGATTTTTTTTTATATTGGGAAATATTTTATGAAATTCTCCTGAATGAGGAGTGATTATTTTATTTTTATCAAGCAAAGAATAAAGTGTTTTTAAATCATCTTGAAAACAAGTTAATGCATCAGCATCTAATACAACATATTTTACTTTTTTTAGTATTAGTTTGGTAATCTCCTTAATATTTTTATTAGACCCAGAGCCTGGTCCAATAAGAAATGATGTGATTTTCTCTTTTTTTAAAAAGTTCTCTAATTGAAAAATACTATTCATTTCCGTTTTTAAAACGGAAGGAAATTTAACAGAATATATTGGTAAAGTATCTTTTGAACATGCAATTTTTACTGAACCAGTTCCGGTTCTTAATGCTGCTTGAGCTGAAAGTATAGTTGCTCCGGTAAATTCCTTTTGTCCTCCATATATAATAACTCTTCCTCTGCTATACTTGTGACCAAAGGGTTTCTTCCAAGGAAAATATTTTAGCCATAAATCTGGAGAATTTTCATAACATCTAGTTTTTGCTTTTCTTGGAGAAAAACCTATATCTACCACTTGAATCCTACCACTGAATTGTTTTCCAAAACCAAAAATATGACCAATTTTCTTTCTGTGAAATGTAATAGTAAAGTCTGCTTTTATTGCATTTCCTAATATTTCTCCTGTATTTGAACAAACACCTGAAGGAATATCAACTGAAACTACAGTGTTTTTGCTCTGATTTATTTTTCTGAAAACTTTACTTAATATTCCTTTTATATTTCTTTTTAAACCTATTCCAAATAAAGCATCTACAATTAAAGCATTCTTTTGTAATTTAAATAAGTTTATTTTTTTTAGTTCTCCTCTAAATTCTTTAAGAGCAGTAAGGGCGTCTCCTTTATAATTGTTCGCACCAGCAAATACATAAACCTCTACCGAATAACCATGATCCATTAAATGCCTAGCTACAACAAAACCATCTCCACCATTATTNCCAGGNCCACATAACACAATTATTGGTNGTTTNTTTTTAAANNTATTANTAATAAATTNAAAAANCNGNNNGCCAGCTTTTTGCATAAANGAGTAAGAANTTCTTTTNANNAANTGTNNTTGTTCNAATCNNTTCATCTCTTCNGAGGAAAAAATTTCNTTCATTTNATTNGATNTATTTTAAAGATAATAAATTCNTGACCCATGTANACTACNCATACCTGTCATATGATAAATTCATTATAATTAAATCACTTTGANTGGTAATNGTTCAACCTTAAAGTGAAATAAAAAATATTTAGTTACACGTGAAATNNTATATATAAAGGATTAATGAGCGCTAGCAAGGTTATCAAGCTGATGAAGGAAAAAGAAGTGGAGTATGTAGATCTTCGATTTACAGACCCAAGAGGAAAGCTTCAACATTTGACCATGGACGGNAAGATANTTGATGAGAAAATGCTNAACGAGGGAGTTTTNTTTGACGGNTCATCNATTGCNGGATGGAANTCAATNCANGAATCNGANATGNTATTAAAGCCAGACTTAGAAAGAACAATTATAGATCCGTTCACGTCTCATAGCACTTTAGT
>JAESSC010000084.1 GCA_016764285.1 Pelagibacteraceae bacterium | reverse complement strand
TTTGTACGTGATAAGATTGTAAAATTATTCTTGATGTTCGATTACAAGCATCTCGTTATTAAACCATAAACCACCGTATTTTTTTATAATCTCCTGGATATATTGAACATATCGACCATTCTGTTCTGCTTTCATTACATTCTCATTATTGATTTGACCTACATAGGTTGCAGCATTCCAAGAAGAAAATATTATAGACGTAGCAATACCGTTTTCTATTTCATTCGGCAACGCTCTTAAATTATATCGAAAGGTTTCTGGTGATTGAAATTTTAATTTATTTAAAAGATCACCATGTAACGTATCTTTTAAATAAGCAATAATGTCATTTGCTAAAGAAGAAAAAGGATTGTCATTTGGCCATATTTTTTGAATAATTTCCATGCCCGAATCATTCCCAAAAGCGTGAACAAGTATTAATTTACCGCCTGGCCCAAGAGCCTGAATCATGGGCTTAACCACATAATCAACTTTTTTTTGTACACTTATACGCGAACGATAAGGTTGCGATGCAATGACCAAATCAAAATAATTTTTGGGTCCATCATGTTGGGGGATAATATGATCCAAATCAAATTCATGGTCATGACGATAAATAACAAGCACTGATGGTAATTTATAGGTTGGGTTTCCACTCTTATGATGCCGTTCTACTTGCCAGTTATTATGCAACATCTTATCCAATTGACCGAGTTGCTGGCTAAATTCAAAAGATGAGTTACCATTAAGCTTAAGTGTTTCCCAGTTGATATGTTTTTGTTTATTGGCATTGTTAGAAGTTAGGTATGCAGCCTCGGCATAATATAAATTAGATACGACAAAAACCATGTTGGGGTGTTCCATAAATCGATCTGGCAATTTTTCAATACTCATGCGTACATCTTCCATGCTGATTTCTTTACCAAACACAAGAAAAGGAATAGTGGGAAACTTACGGTGACAACTTCTCAGAACACTCATCAGTAATGTTCCATCACCGAGACCTGCATCAAAAATTTTTAAAGCAGGTTTTTTTGGTTTGATATTCTTGATTTGTGTTGAAATTTTTTCAGCAATTATGTTTTTTTCATTTGTTGTTGTAACAAATAATAAATATTTTTGACGACTATCAAAAAATCTAAAGTCTTTACTCATCTAACATAGGACTATTCATTGGTGTTGATATAATAGATTCTAATTCTTGCTGTGATTGCCGAGATGTTAATCATAAAAAAGAAAAGCGGCAACCGAAATTGCCGCTTTTCATAAACTTTAAGTATAATATCTACTACTCAGATATAAACCACTGTTGTGGTCTATATGGATACGTTCTGTAGTATTCATAAGATGCTGTTTGAAACGTTGTAAAGTTTTTCAACGCATTTCTATGAAATACAGGATAAGGCGCCTTCACAGTACCAATGAAAAGAAGATTTCCAGTTAAATTTTTAACAAGATTAGCTCCTCTTTTATTTGATGCATCTGTGCCTGCAACCAATGTTTGGAATACATTAATATCCTCAATCATTTCCATTGCATAAGCTGGTGGTTTAACACCTGAAGATCCATTACTATCAATATACTCTGCCCACAACATCGCGTTTCTGTGGCCAAAATAATTTTCGTATGGAGGAACAAACATTTCGTTAGTTCCCAAAACTATTGCAATGGGCTGACCTTTAATCCACACAGCAACATCTAATTTGTTTGCTGATTGTGCAGAACGATACTCATCTGGAGTAACTTCTTTAAAGTTAGTCTTAATTCCAACTTCATTCCAAGAACGAGCAACTAATTCAACTTCACCAACACCAATTCCTTGAGTAGCAAAGTTAATATTAAGAGCTAGAGCGTCTCCGTTAGGGAGCTTTCTAAATCCGTCACCATCTCTGTCTGCCATACCTACTGCATCAAGCAAAGAATTTGCTTTTGCTTGATCATATTTAATCATGTAATTTAACCATTTAGGGTCAACAAAGTCTGGTACTGGACTGAAGGCAACATACTGTTGTGCTTTACCCATTCCGTAGAACACCACATCATTGATCTCAGCACGGTTGATAGCTAATGACATTGCCTGACGGAAACGTATATCATTAAAAACTTTACGCTTTTCAAGATCTTCTGCAGTTACGTTAAAGCTAAATGCTCCTGCTGTAATACCAGGTACTACATCTACAGAGTAATTGCCTTTTTCTGCTCCATCCAGTAGTTGCGGAACGGACTCAAGATTTAAAGACTGAGCTTTATACTCAGCTTCACCATTAACCAATTTAAGAATTCTCATCTCATTATCGTTAATGTATCTTTCATCTTGATAGTCAATATAAGGTAATTGATTACCCGCTGTGTCTACCATATAGAAATATGGGTTAGCAGCATATATTCTTCCTTCGGTTGTGTCTTCAATTGTAACAAAAGACTCCAAAGAAGGTTGAACTGCTGATGGAAGATTAGCTACTTTATCAGGAGTTGCAAGTAGTGGAGATGGCGTATCAGTCCAACAAGAGTTACCGTAGTAAGCCGTTAGAACTGCATAACCATTTTCAAAGCCAGCATCTTGAGCAAGCTTGTCAGCATTAGGATTAACATCTGGATGGAATTGTCCTAGATGATGCTTAGGTGCAAAACCAAGACAATAAGATGTAGCAAACATTGCTAATAATCCAGGCTTAGGAGCTGGTAGATTAAATCTGACAGTTTGTGCGTCAATAACATCAACTGTCATTTTTTTACCACCAACCAAAAGATAGTCATATGGTTTTTCTCTAATTTTACTATCCATCATTAAATTATCATACCAAAACTTAACATCATCAGCCGTAAAGGGTGCTCCATCAGACCACTTATGACCTTTTCTTAGACTAAATGTTAATTGCGTAAAATCATCATTCCACGAATATTCTTTGGCAACATTTGGAACAATTGTATTCAAATCATCCGAATATCTTACAAAATTGACATGACGAGTTGAAAGTAAATCAGATGTACCAGCCTCTGTTGCATTTGACAACATTCTAAAAGTTCCACCATAAGAGCCAATAGCATCATATGGCACAACAACTAGAGGTTCTTTCGGTATACGCTTATTCACACCTGACAAACCTTTGTTTCCAACTATCGTTGCATTAATTTTTTTAATAGATGGATTTTCAGAAAATTTTAGCTTGCAACCTGCAGCTTTTTCAAATTCTGATAGTTCGTATTGTTGTGGATATTTTCCTCCAGCTACACCTTGCATATCACTTACTGTGATTGAAGGGCAACTTGCAGCAAAAGAAGCTGTATTAAAGCTTACTGCCAGCAAGAAAACTACCACTGTTAAATATAATTTTTTCATTATTATCCTCTCTAATAATTTAGATTATTATAATNACATATTTAATTTCAATTTTAACAAGAAGTAAATGAGGCTTTTAATAATGTAGNACAACCTATAATTGATCTTAAACTGAGAAATTGAGGAATCTATAGTTCTAACATTAAATTTAGTTTAAAAAATCTGATATTTATATTGAATTTAAGTAACAAATAATTTTTCTACTTCAAAGTTAAATTTTATTATATTCAATTTAATTTGGCGGTAATTTTCTTCTGAATATTTCTAGACCCAGAGATTTCATTTNATTATTTACGATAAATAAAAAAATTATTACTGATAAATAATTAACTATCAGGATTGCAACCCACAATCCTTGTAATTTATAATTCAGGTAAAAACATAATAGCCAAATAATAATCNCTGCCCCTACAACCTCTTTAAATAAGCTGATAAATACTGTGTAAATTGGTTTTTTNACTCCTTGCATAAGCGCAATTGAAATATTAAGAACGGGTAATATTGGTGCAAACAATGCAGCTATTTGAAGATAATGGATGCCAGTGTTAATTACAGGTATATCGTCAGTAAATATTTTCATGAAATAACCAGCACCGAAATAAAGAAACAAGCTACCACATACCATCAAAATTAAACCATACTTTAAGCATATTAAATACCCTTCCCGAATTCGATCGTATTTCACAGCGCCAAAGTTTTGGCCGGTTAAGGCAAGACAAGCAAAATTCAAGCCAATGGCAGGCATTAAAATAATTTGTTCAATACGAATTGCAATACCATATGAAGCAACAGAAATACTGCTTGTATCTGGTGAAGGAAAAAAAGAAGCAAAAAAAATAATAATAAAAAAACCAGCTCCGACACAAAACATATTCAAAGAGGCTGGGAAAGCCTGTTTTNNGATATCAATTTGATATTGTATTTTTGGAAAAAAATCTCGAACAGTAATGTTATCAAAAAAATCAGTCATTTTTTTAATTCGATAAAATACATAAACTGTAGCAATAAATTCTGCAGCAATAGTAGCATAGGCAATTCCCTTTACTCCCATGGNGGGAATAGGACCATAGCCGTAAATAAACAATGGATCTAAAATTAAATTNACAAAAAAACCAATAATAAAAACGTTAGCGTACGTTTTTGTATCACCNACTGCATTTAATCCAGCTGTTGGTGTTGAATCCAAAATAATAAAGAGNCATCCATACAAAAGGATATTTGTGTATTGGATAGCAAAATTAAAATAGTCTCCTGATGCATGCATAAGTTTAAATAAATATGGTGCAGCGAAAAGACCAATCACCATAATAACAAAAGCTGCGATGATAGAAAAACTAACTGTTTGAACTAAATATTTTTTTGCCAACACTTTATTATTAGCACCTTCGGCGTTAGCAATTAGAGCAGTGGCTCCTTGACGGGTACCAGAGGAGATTGCAATAATCATAAAGAATATTGGAAAAGTAATTGTGATAGCCGCAACAGCTACAGAACTAATTTTAGAAGCAAAGTATGCATCAACCACATTAAACATTGTATGGAAAAAAAAACCAATGCTAACAGGCACAGCNATTTTTACTGCNAGATACGGAATTGAATCTTCTGTAAGGTTTAATTTTNNATCTTTCATCNGATTANTAAATTAGCAAATATGCTTGTANAAAAAATATAATACTATACTTAGATTAATTTTTGATCTAATTTTATAATGAAATANTATTTTTNAATGAAAAATTCAGTTTTATTTATTTGTGCTGACCAGTGGCGATGGAATTGTTTTGGTTTCATGGGGCATAAACACGCTCATACCCCCAATATTGATAAACTAGTTTCGCGTAGTACTGCTTTTCGTAAACACTTCACAGGTATTGTCCCTTGTGGACCTGCTCGAGCAACCATGCTNACAGGTTTGTATCCATTTATTCATCGTTCTGTTTGCAATGGNNCTCCTTTGGATAAACGTTTTACTANTATTCCACTAGAGGCTCGCAAGCTTGGNTATCAACCATCCCTNTATGGCTACACNGATACTTCATATGACCCGCGTGGATTGGAAAAAAATGATCCTCGACTTTTTACATACGAATCACCTATGTATGGTTTTGATCCTGTTTGTCACTTACCCGAAAGCAATCCTAAACTATGGGCCGACNATTTAAAACAACACGGTTATAAAGTAGAAAANCCACATGAATTATATNATAGTCGACACGCCAAGAAAGGAGAAGGATTTGTTTATAAAGCATGGGAAATTCCAACCGAACTTTCTGATACATCTTTTTTAGCTGATCGAGCGATTGCTGATTTACAAAATGCTACAGAACCATTTTTTATGCATATTTCTTTTTTAAGACCACACCCACCGTTTTATGTGTCCGAACCGTGGCATAGTCTGATTGATCCATCAAGTTTAGAGGCTCCAATCACTTATGGTACCAAACAAGAAATGATTAACCACCATCCCATATTAAAAAATATGATGGCAAGGTATGACGATAAAAACAGCTATCCCTCGGAAATAAATTATCCAGAATTAGCGAAGCAAGATATTGCTAGAATACAAGCTGTGTATTTAGGGATGTGCGCAGAAGTTGATTCTAATATTGGAAAAATTTTACAAGCACTTGATGATAGCGGTCAAGCAGATAACACCATGATAATTTTTACAAGTGATCACGGCGAAATGTTGGGTGACTATTGGCAGTGGGGTAAAAATGGTTGGTGGGATCAATCGTATCGCATTCCACTAATTGTTCATACACCGAATTGTAAAGAACAGCTGATTGATCAAATGACAGAGTCTGTTGATATAGCGCCAACCATTATTGATTGGTTGGATGGGAACATACCAGCTGATTGGAATGGACGTTCGCTTCTTTCGATTGTCAAAAATACTCAACCACAACTCCCTCCTCGTGAATTTGTAGTCTTTGAATGGGACTTTCGTGAGCTCTATTATACTGACTTTGTTGAAAAATTAAAATTAGCACCCGAGGAATGTAATTTAGCTGTGATACGAAGTAATGAATGGAAGTATGTTCATTTTCCTGCCTTCCCTCCTTTGCTATATGACTTAAAAAACGATCAGTATGAAAAAAACAACTTAGCGTCTGATCCAAAGTGTGATTCTATTAAAGCTGAGATGATCGGCAAACTTCTAGGTCATCGTATGCGGCACGCCGAACGTCAAATGGCAAATATGAAACTAACCCCAGCTGGTCCTCAAATATCACATGGGCCTCCTCACAGGCAAATACTGGAAAGTTAGAGATGCTTACAACTGTCATTGGTTCATATCCAAAACCTTCTTTTCTTAAATTGCCTGACTGGTTCAATGCAGAAGGAGGCACGGATACAAAACATCCAACAACAGATTATAATAATACCATCAAAAGCATGGGTG
>JAESSC010000083.1 GCA_016764285.1 Pelagibacteraceae bacterium | reverse complement strand
AAGTCCAAGATGAACTCGTTCCCCAAATTGTTGTAGCCATTGCATCTCCAACAGGTCTGGATGTAAAAAGCAACATTCCAATCGCAGATACACCTACCATACTAAGAGCTACCCATATTCCTGTACCCAGAAAAAATAGTAAAATAGAGATAAAAAAGATTGTTAGAAATAATTCCGGCATAACTAGTTGTTATTTCTATTTAAAATTAACAAAATAAAATTATGTAATACACACACAAAAAATATCGTCGAACCTAATGCTACTGCAACCTGTGGTATCCAAATATAAATCTCATCAGCTCCTTCGCTTCTTTCACCAAACTCAATTGAAATGATTAACATTTTAATAAAATAATAAGATAAAAAACCAGAAAAAAAGCTTGCCATAGACAAGCACCATAAATCCAAAAATCTTCTAACTTCTTTATTAGCTTTTTCCAAAAATAATGTAATTCTAATATGTCCCTTTTCTCCAAAGGTATAAGCTAATGCAAGAAAAGAGGAGGCAGCCATACTATAACCTGAATATTCTGCTAAACCTCGAATATAAAAACCAAATATTCTAGAAGCAATTCCAGTAAGAATAAATGTTGCAACAAGAATAAGAAAGAAGGCAGCTATATATCCAGACTGCCTGTAAAGAACTCTTAAATAACGATCAATTTTATAAAGCATAAAAAAAAAGGCCGTTTAATTATACGGCCTTTTTTTTAGAATTAAATTTATTATTTGTAAGCAGACAGAACAGCTTGTCCACGAGCTCCAGCCCGATCAGCCCATTCTTTGGACATGGTAGCGCCTACGGCTTCAAAATGTTTTTTCAAAGCTGAGTTGACTTTACCAACTTTCATACCAGCATCAGCAAGAGCTTTTTTATCGTCTCTATTTCCTTTTTTAGATAAATCCCAACCTTTTTNNTCAGCTNTAGCAGCNTCNGACNTGANAAGTTTTTGCGTANCAGCNTCTAATTTATTCCANGCNTCCTTGTTTNCAATCACCATNTTCTTTGGAAACCATGCTGCGATATCATAAAAATATCCAACGCCATTTTCCCAAATTTTNTTATTTTTTCCTGTTGTTGGTGATGTNATCATACTTTCAACNGCACCNGTTGAAAAAGCTTGACTGATTTCAGCNGCTTCAATTTTTGTTGGNGCCATTCCNGTTAATTCAGCAATTCTAATTGTTGCNGNATTGTAAGCTCTAAACTTNAAACCTTTCAGATCTGCAACACTATTAATTTCCTTTTTGCTGTATAAACCTTGAGCAGGCCATGGCACTGCATATAAAAATACAAGACCTTTGCTATCAAGACCTTTTACGATTTCAGCCTTTGAAGCTTGGTAAAGTCTCATTGCCGCTCCATAGTTTGTGGCTAAGAACGGTTGTGAATCTACTTCCAATAATGGATCTTCTTTTCCTAAAGCAGACATAAATCTTTCTCCGATAGGAACTTGACCAGTTCTTACTGCTCTAAAAATTTCTCCACCTTTAAATAGTGATCCACCTGGGTGGGTTACAATTGTTAGTTTTCCACCGCTTTTATCAGTAACATTTTTTGCAAATTCTGTTGCATTTGCTGAATGGAAATTACCAGCTCCATAAGCAAGAGCCATATCCCATTTTTCACCAGCATTAACTAAACTCGCGCTAAATAATAACGCTGCTAATGCGACAAAAATATTTCTAATTAATTTCATTTTTCCTCCATAAAATTATCAATAAACTTATTTCACAATGAAGAGCAATCAAATGCAACACAAAAATTGGTCATATTTTTATGATTCAATTGCATTGCCGTAATAATAGAATTATAAAATTATATAAAGTGATAGAAGAAGCTGTAATATTTATTCAAATCGTATTTATCGATATCATAATGGCTGCAGACAATGCCATCATCATTGGTCTGGTTGCGGCTAACTTTGCTCCAGCAAATAGAAAAAGAATAATAATGTGGGGTGTATTTGCTGCCTTCATTTTTAGGGTGATCTTTGCTGCATCAGCCACTTATCTATTCCAATTTACTTTAATAAAATTGATCGGAGGTGCGCTCCTTCTTTGGATTGTCAAAGACTTGTGGCAAGATTTATTCAGTAGTAAAAAAATAAAATCACCTACAAAGAAATCTAAAGAACCCTCATTTATGCGAGGAGTTTATCAAGTTTTAATCGCTGATATTACTTTAAGTTTTGATAATGTTATTGGAGTTGCTGGAGCCGCTCAACAACACTACTATTTATTAGTTTTTGGTTTGTTGCTATCTGTGGTGCTTATAGGAACAGCAGCGACATATTTTGCAAATTATATCAAAGACCATCTCTGGGTAGGTTACATTGGTTTAGCCGTAATTTTATTGGTTGCTATCCAGCTAATCATTGGAGGTCTTATGAGTTATGGTGTGCTGACAATCCATGAACCTTTTGCTTCTTGGTTTTTTATCTGAACAGACTGGTATTTTTTTCTCCTTTAATTGATTATTTTTTTTATACTAGATTAATACTTATTGAATATTAAATAAAAAGTTAGAATATACTGATGTTTGAAGTTTTTTGTTTTTGAAGGTTAGAAGTAACTTCAATATTTAACTTATAAAGTTCTGATTTATTCATTTGTTTTAGATTTTGAGCATCTTCTAAAAATCTTTCAGATTCTTTTTGATCAACAATTTTAGCCGTAAGTGTTTTAAACTTATTAATGTAGTTTTCTCTCTTAAATGGTCTTTTGCCATTAGGATGAGCATCAGCAATACCAAGTTGATCTTCTATTTTTGAACCGTCTTTCATTTTTATAATTACGCGTCCTCCGAAACATTTTTTCTTCGTGTTGGGATCGTGATATTTCTTGGTCCATTTCTTATCTTCAAAAGTCTTAATCTTTTTCCAAAGTTCAATTGTACTCTTTTTGTTTGATCTTTCAGGAGTGTAAGAGTTGATGTGATGCCATTTTCCATCTTCTAATGCTACTGCAAAAATATACATGATAGAATGATCTAACGTTTCTCTACTTGCATTTGGATCCATTTTTTGCGGATCATTTGCGCCAGTACCAATTACATTATGGGTATGATGACTAGTATGAATATCAATTTTTTTAATGTTAGAAATATTTTTAATTTTTTTATTTAAACTTCTAGCCAAATCTATCCATGCCTGCGCTTGATATTCTGCAGAATGCTCTTTNGTGTAGGTTTCTAAAATAGCTTTTTTTTCTTCGTTAACCTTAGGTAANGGNACNATATATTTTGCCTTTGGGCCTGAAAGAACATAAGCAATTACACTATCTTCCCCTTCATATATCGGACTCGGAGAACCCTCTCCTCTCATAGCTCTATCAACTGACTCGATGGCTAATTTACCAGCATGTGATGGGGCAAACGCTTTCCAACTTGAAATTTGTCCTTTTCTCGATTGTCTTGTGGAAATTGTTGTATGTAAAGCCTGTTGGATGGATTGATAAATAGTTTCGGTTTCAAGTTTTAATAACGAACCAAGTCCCGCCGCAACACTAGGGCCCAAGTGAGCAATATGATCAATTTTGTGTTCGTGTAAACAAATTCCCTTAACTAGATTTACCTGAATTTCATATCCTGTAATAATTCCTCTAATCAAATCCATTCCGCTTAAATTTTTCTGTTGAGCTACCGCTAAGATTGGAGGAATATTATCTCCCGGGTGACTATAATCAGCTGCCAAAAATGTATCATGAAAATCTAGTTCTCTGACTGCAGTACCATTTGCCCAAGCTGACCACTCACAATGAGATCTTTGATCTGAATTTATGCCAAATATTGTTGCTCCATCTTTTCTTGGATGAGCTAAAGCCATATCTCTTGCTGAGACCACCGATTGTCTTTCAAATGAAGCTATCGCCACAGCAGCATTATCAATAATTCTATTGATAACCATATCAACTGCTTTTTCATTTAAAGGGGCATCATCGGAAGCAACTTCGGCCATTTTCCACGCCAATTGATTTTCTTTTTTTAACTTTGTTGATGAGGGATAAACTTTTACTTTAATATTTCTCAATTTTTTTTCCTATTTTACAACATGTTTCTTAAAACATATTGGAGGATTCCACCATTCTTATAATATTCAATTTCATTTACGGTATCAATTCTGCACAACAGTTTTATTTTTTTACTCGCTCCATCGGCATATTTGATTTCACAATCAACTTCCTGCCTAGGTTCTAAACCTTTTTCAATATCAATGATGGTAAACAGCTCAGAGCCTTTGATATTTAATTTTTTTCTATCAAATCCTTCCTTGAATTGAAGCGGAAGCACTCCCATACCAACCAAATTTGAACGATGTATTCTTTCAAAACTTTCAGCGATAACTGCCTTTATCCCTAATAATTTTGTGCCTTTTGCAGCCCAATCTCTAGATGATCCAGTTCCATATTCTTTTCCAGCNACTNCCACCAAATNATTTCCCCTTTTTTTATATTCCATAGCAGCCTCGTACACACTAGCAACTTTTCCTTCTGGATATATTTTAGTAAATCCTCCTTCGGTTCCAGGAACTATCTCATTTCGTATTCTAATGTTTCCAAATGTACCACGCTTCATAACTTCATGGTTTCCTCTTCTAGCACCATATGAATTAAAATCTTTTTGTTGAACTTGATGCTCCATANAATAATCGCCTGTTGGACTATCTTTTTNAATAGAACCCGCGGGTGAAATATGGTCTGTGGTTATTGTATCGCCTAAAATTAACAAAGGTCTAGCATCATCGATTTTTTTAAATCCCTCTGGCTGATCAGACATGTTTTCAAAGAATGGTGGTTTTTTAACATAAGTCGATGTGTCATCCCAATTATAAATGTTGCTATCATTAGTTTTAATTGCGCTCCATTCTTTTGGACCTTCTGATATGTTTGAGTAACGCTTAACAAACATGTCCGCGTTGATTGATGTTAAAATTAATTCTTCGATTTCTTTATTGGTTGGCCAGATATCTTTTAGAAAAACATCCTTACCATCTTTATCCTGTCCCAAAGGTTCTTTATACAAGTCAATATTCATGGATCCAGCTAACGCAAAAGCAACAACCAAAGGTGGGGAAGCAAGATAGCTTGCTTTCACATCTGGATTTATTCTGCCTTCAAAATTTCTATTTCCCGATAATACTGAAACAGCATATAAATTTCCTTTTTGTATAGCATCAGATATATTTTGTTTAAGAGGCCCTGAGTTACCAATACAAGTCGTACATCCATAGCCGACAAGATGAAAACCAAGTTCATCTAGATATTTATTTAAGTCGGCCTTTTCAAGATAATCTGTAACAACTTNAGANCCTGGTGCTAAAGAAGTTTTTACCCAGGGTTTAACTTGTAGTCCTTTTTCAATGGCTTTTTTTGCAAGCAACCCNGCTCCTATTAAAACATTCGGATTGGAAGTATTAGTACATGATGTAATCGCTGCAATTACGATGTCTCCATCTTCAAGTTTAAAATCAGCTCCTGAGACTGGTTCTTCCTTTGGATTTTGTCTGTTTGTATTTTCTTTAAAAACCTTTGAAAATGATTTTGCTGACTCGGTTAATAAAACTTTATCTTGCGGACGTTTTGGTCCAGATATAGTTGGAACCACTTTAGACATATCTAAATTTAAAGTATCAGAAAAAATAATATTATCGTCCGCCCATAATCCTTGCTCTTTGGAATAATGTTCAACAAGAGAAATTGTGTGTTNATCCCTACCTGAAATTTTCAAATACTTTAAGGTTTCCTCATCAACTGGAAAAAAGCCACAAGTAGCTCCATATTCTGGAGCCATATTTGCTATTGTCGCACGATCTGCCAAAGAAAGATTTTTTAATCCATCGCCATAAAATTCAACAAATTTTCCAACAACCCCTTTTTGTCTCAACATTTGAACGATTGTAAGAACCAAATCGGTAGCCGTAGTTCCTTCGGGTAATTTATTATGAAGTTTAAATCCAACAACCTCTGGAATTAACATAGATATCGGTTGGCCCAGCATTCCTGCTTCTGCCTCAATTCCACCNACTCCCCAACCGAGAACTGAAAGACCATTTACCATAGTAGTNTGACTATCAGTTCCAACAAGTGTGTCGGGATAAGCATACATATTGCCGCTACTTTCTGATGACCAAACAACCTTTGATAAATATTCCAAGTTTACTTGATGGCATATCCCCGTNCCTGGAGGAACAACTCTAAAATTATTAAATGCTTGCTGGCTCCATTTTAAAAAAGAATAACGTTCACCGTTTCTTTGAAATTCTTTTTCTACATTTTTTCTAAATGAATCTTTAGAAGCATAATTATCAACCATCACTGAATGATCAATAACGAGGTCAACAGTTGATAGAGGATTGATTTTGTTCGGATCTTTTTTTTTTAACTTTATCGCATCCCGCATAGCAGCAAGATCTGCAACTGCAGGGATNCCAGTATAATCTTGCATAAGAACTCTTGTAGGCCTAAAGGCAATTTCAGCTNTTGAACTTTTATTTTCTAACCATNCCTTAATGGCTTGAATTTGCTCTNCTTTAACTGTTTGATTGTCTTCAAATCGCAAAAGATTTTCCAATAAAATCTTTAGTGATTTGGGNAAACTAGAAATTCCTTCTAGTCCAGATTGTTCTGCTTTTTTAAGACTAAATATTTTATAGATCTTTCCATCTACTGCTAAATTTGTCAGAGATTTATATGAATTATTACTATCTATTTTCATGCTCTATAAATAAAACATTATAACACAAACGATAAGTAAAAAGGACATGANGTAGTTAAACGNCTGTATAAATTTCTCATTTGTTGCAAATCTTCTCAAAAATTTTCCAAGCAAACACCATGAAAAAATACTTACAAAACTAAAGATAAAGGCGACGCTCACAACAATTATTGTATCTCTTATAAAATTTTCATTTGTGCTTATAAATGTAGATACCATTATAATTGCAAATAAAACCGCTTTTGGATTAATAAATTGAAAAATAAGCATATTAAAAAATTTAGCTGGATTATTAGTTTGTTTGTTTTCATTTTTTTTACTTAATGCAACTTTGTAAGCTAAATAAATTAAAAATCCTGAACCAATTATTTTAATAACTTCTTGAAGTGTAGGAAATTTTTTAAAAATAATTATTAAACCAGAATTAATGACAATTAACAGTATTGGAAATCCAAAAGTAACTCCATATATTAGTGGAAGCGTTTTTTTGATTCCAAAGTTAAATCCTGAGTATGAAGACAATAAATTATTCGGTCCTGGTGTAAATGCCGCAACAAACATAAAAATCATTAATGCTGTTAAATTTGGATACATTGTCTAATTTATTTGGAAGTCAGGCTACTTCCAAGCCGTTTTCAACTTTTTGAGATGGATGAACCAAAACTACTCTTCCATCTTTTTCAATTGCTCCCAAAATAAGAACTTCAGAAACTATTCCAGCTATATTTTTTTTTGGAAAATTACAAACTCCTATTATCTGTTTGCCCACTAAGTTTTGCTCATTATAATAATGTGTAATTTGAGCAGAAGATTTTTTAATTCCCATTTTTCCACCAAAGTCAATTTCAACAACTAATGAAGGTTTTTTTGCTTTTTCATTTTTTGAAACACTTAAAACTGTTCCAACTTTAATCTCTACCTTATTGTAGTCTTCATAGGATATTTCTTGTTTCATAGTAATGATGTATAATATTATTTCTTTTAAATGGCTACGCAAAATAACATTATTGATCAAGTATTTCCTGAGACCTTGAAGAT
>JAESSC010000082.1 GCA_016764285.1 Pelagibacteraceae bacterium | reverse complement strand
GACCCCCAGGTTTGAATAACCGTTGCCAAAACGACACTTCGTTTAACTGTGAGCCAATCTTTAGCTTCGTCTAATATTTTTTCATCAAATGAATTTTTCATTTGCTTTTGTCTAATTTAAAATTTGTTAAGTTTGAACTCTTAGCAGTTTGAAACTGCTTTTTTAGCCATTACTTTGATAATATGAGCTCTATATTCAGCCGAAGCGTGGATATCAGTATTAAATCCTTTGCTCGAAAAATTTACGTTATCAATTACTGAAGGTGAAAAATTACTTGATAAAGCATCTTCAAGTTTTTTGCATCTAAATACGCAGCTTTCTACACCGGTTACTGCAACTCTGACCTCTTTTTTTAATTTTGCAACATAAATACCCACTATGGCATATCTTGAAGCGGGATTTGGAAATTTTGCGTAACTTGATTTTTCTGGAACTTCAAATTCAATCGTTTCTATTAACTCTCCTTTTTTTAAATCTGTTTCAAACATTCCTTTGAAAAATTTATCTGCTCGAATTTTTCTTTTATTTGTATGAATTGTTGCATTTAAAGCTAAACAAGCCGAAGGATAGTCTGCAGCTGGATCATTGTTTGCAATTGATCCACCAATAGTTCCTCTATTTCTTACTTGAGGATCTCCTAAACCATCTGCTAGGTCTGCAAGCGATGAAATCGATTTCTTTACTTCTTTAGAAGCAGCAACTTCTGCATGTGTTGTTGTAGCTCCAATTCGTAAAGATTTACTCGATACTTTAATACCTGAAAGAGCTTTAATTTTTTTTATGTTTATAAGATCTGAATATGCTGCTAGCCCAAGTTTCATCGCTGGTAAAAGTGTCATTCCTCCAGCTAAAAAAGTTGTTCGACCTGAAGCCAGTTTCGCCGCTTCCTTTGTATTGGTTGCTGATTTAAAATTAAAACTTTTCATATATTTTCCTTACGCCGCTGCTTTCTTCGAGCCATTTTTTTTCAAAGCTTTCCAAACTTTTTCAGCTGTTGCTGGCATTGAAACATCTGTTCCTACAGCATCAATTACCGCATTCATTACAGCTGGAGGAGATGCTATAGTTCCTGCTTCTCCACATCCTTTAACACCTAAAGGATTTGAAGTGGCAGGTGTTGATGTGTAATCNAGTTTAATTTGTGGAAAATTATCTGCTCTTGGCATTGTNTAATCCATATANGANGCAGTTGTTAANTGACCAGATTCATCATANTGGNCATTTTCATATAAGGCTTGTCCAATTCCTTGAGCTACACCTCCNTAAACTTGACCTTCAACAACCAAAGGATTNATAATTGTTCCAAAATCATCNACCACAGTATATTTAACTACTTTTGTTTCTCCTGTTTCCTCGTCAACTTCAACTTCACAAATATGCGAGCCTGAAGGAAATGAAAAATTTGAAGGATCAAAAAAAGAAGTTTCTGTTAAGCCTGGTTCAACTCCTTCAGGGAGTGGAGATTTAATATCACCAAACGTTCCAGGTAAATAACAAGCAAATGCAATTTCTCCAATTGTTTTCTTTTTGTTTGAATTTTTTAATATAAATTCTCCANCTTTAAAATCTATGTCTTCAGGTTTTCCTTCCAACATTTTTGCTGCTACTTTTTTACCTTTTTCAATAATTTTATCGCACGCTTTGACAATTGCTGTTCCTCCAACAGCAACAGATCTTGATCCATAAGTTCCCATTCCAAAAGGCCCTTTATCTGTATCTCCGTGAACGATATCAATATTATCTATTGGAACGCCAAGTTTATCACCAACAATTTGAGCAAATGTCGTGTCATGGCCTTGTCCGTGGCTGTGAGCTCCAGTAAAAACAGAAATATTTCCTGTAGCATTAAATCTTATTTCAGCAGACTCCCATAAACCTACACCAGCACCAATCGACATTACGACAGCTGAAGGAGCAATTCCACAAGCTTCTAAATAAGTCGAAAAACCAACTCCTCTTAATTTCCCTTTTTTTGCAGATTGTGATCTTCTATTTTCAAAGTTTTTGTAATCGGATAATTCTAAAGCTTTGTCTAAATGTGCATCATAATTACCAGAGTCAATATTATGTATCAAACATTGCTGATGTGGAAATTTTTTAATAAAATTTTTTCTTCTAAATTCAGCTTGGTCCATTCCAATTTCTTTAGCAGCTTCGGTGATAATTCTTTCAACTACGTATGTAGCTTCTGGTCTACCCGCTCCTCTNTAAGCATCAACAGGGGCCGTATTTGTATAAACAGCTTTAACAGTGCAACATGCTGTTGGNATATCATAAAGCCCCAAGAGTAAAGGCGCGTATAAATATGTTGGAGTTACTGTTGCAAAAACAAGAGCGTAAGCTCCTAAATTTGCAATCGTGTCAACTTTTATGCCCGTTATTTTGCCATCATTATTAAGTGCTAGCTCTGCATGAGTAACATGATCTCTGCCATGATTATCAGACAAAAATGATTCACTTCTTTCAGCNACCCACTTAACAGGTCTTTCAATTTTTTTTGATGCCCAAGCTACAACTACATCTTCAGCATAAGCGTTAATTTTTGATCCAAAACCACCNCCTACATCAGGGGCNACAACTCTAAATTTATGTTCTGGNTGTACAGCATTAAACGCCGATAAAATTAGTCTATCTAGGTGAGGATTTTGACTTGCNGTATATAAAGTTAANTGTTCTGAAGATGGATTATAGTCACCAATAGCAGCTCTAGGTTCCATTGCATTTGGTATTAATCTATTATTTACTAAATCAAGTTTAACAACTTTATCTGCCTTAGAAAAAGCTTCATCAGTTTTNCCTTTGTCTCCTAACAAGAANTCAAAACATAAATTCCTGTCAATTCCCTCATGAATAGCTTCAGAATTCATTGCATCAGCAGTATTTACAACAGCTTTTTGAATCTTGTAACCTACATTAACTTGTTCAGCGGCATTTTTTGCTTCCTCAAGTGTTTCGGCAATAACAACAGCTACATGGTCGCCCACAAAATTAACCGAATCNTTTGCTAGAGGAGGATGAGGTGGAATTTTCATGTCTTTTCCATCTTGACTCACAATTTTCCAGCCTGCGATTAATCCACCAATTTTATCTTTTGCTAGATCTTCTCCTGTTAAGATTTTTACTACTCCAGGAGCTTTTGAAGCTTTTGATATATCAACTTTATTAATTTTTGCTCTTGCATGTGGAGATCGAACGAAACAAGCGTAAGTTTGACGAGCAAGGTTTATATCTGCAGTATAATTTCCCCTACCGGTAAGAAATTTCTTATCCTCTTTTCTCTCTATTCTTGCTCCTACTAGATTTGCCATATTCTTGTTTCCTTACATTTTTGAAGCTGCATCTTTTACAGCCGCCACAATACCTTGGTAACCTGTGCAACGGCAAATATTACCTTCTAACCAATCTCTTATTTCTAGTTCACTAGGGTTTTTATTTTTTTGTAATAGATCGACGGCACTCATAACCATGCCTGGTGTACAAAAGCCGCACTGCAAACCATGATGTTTTTTAAAAGCTTCTTGCATGGGATGCATTTTTCCATTGCTTGCAAGACCTTCAATGGTAGTAATTTCACTACCATCACAGTCAGCTACCAAAGTTGTACAGCTTTTTACCGAATTTCCATCTAAATGGACTACACATGCTCCACATTGAGAAGTGTCGCAACCTACGTGAGTCCCTGTTAAAGCCAGTCCGTCCCTTAAAAAATCTGCTAATATTGTATTATCTGAAACTTCTTTTGAAATTTTTTTGCCGTTAATCCTTATGTTAACTGTTGCCATT
>JAESSC010000081.1 GCA_016764285.1 Pelagibacteraceae bacterium | reverse complement strand
ACATTAATTTCTTTTTTATCTCCTTTGATAAAAGCTTTACAGGCATTAATAATTTCCTCTTTTGATCCATAATTCAAAGCAAGGTTTAGTGTAATTGCTTTATTATGAAAGGTTTTCTTTTCGATAATTTTTATAGTTCGTTTAATATCCTTCGGTAGTCCAGCTTTTTTGCCAATAATATTAATTTTAATACCTTGTTTAATAATGCTCTTTATTTCTTCTTTTAAAGATTTTCTAATTAAATCAAAGAGAAAATTAATCTCACTTTCTGGTCTACTCCAATTTTCTGTTGAAAAGGTATAAAGCGTTAAAAATGGAATTTTTTGCTTGATTGATAATCTGATTACAGCTTGAACTGTTTTTAAGCCTTGTAAATGACCATAATTTCTTGATCCTTTTTTTTTTAAACCCCATCGCCCATTTCCATCCATAATCATAGCAATATGGTTTAATTCGTTCATACAGTCATTATTTCTTTTTCTTTTTCTTTAAGTCTTGTCTCTAATTCGGATATTTGTGCATCAGTTAATTTTTGAATTTTTTTTTCAGAATTTTTAAATTGATCTTCTCCAATTTTTTTATCTTTAAGATTATTTTTTAAATTATCATTGGCCTCTCGCCTAATATTTCTTATAGATATTTTCGCTTTCTCTGCTAGTCCACGCATAATTTTCTTTAATTCAACTCTTCTTTCTTCATTTAAACTAGGAATTGGAATTCTCAGCAACTGACCATCTATTTGAGGATTAATTCCAAGATTAGATTTTTGAATCGCTGCGTCAATTAATGGGACATTATTTTGATCCCAAACTTGAACTGTAAGAAGTCTTGGCTCAGGAATTGATATGTTTGCCAATTGGTTAATTGCCATGCTTTGCCCATAAACATCAATTTTGATTATATCCAACATGTGAACATTAGCTCGACCTGTTCTTAATGATGATAAATCTTGATTAAAAACATCAAAGGCTTTTTTCATTTTAGATATGCAATTTTTTAATATATCTTCTGAAGTCACAATATTTAAACTCCTTCACCAACCTTAAATCTTATAAATTTCTTTATTTCTATTTTATCCTTGCCGACAACTTCTTTGAGCACATCTTTTACCTTTTTCTTGGGATCCATAATCCACTCTTGGTTTAATAGAGTGTTATCTGCAATAAATTTATTCAATTTTCCTATAGCTATTTTTTCTACAATCTTAGTATCCTTTCCGCTATTTTTCAATTCTTCTTTAATTATTTCCTTTTCTTTTTGTAATATATTTTGATCTAAACTCTCCTTGTCTATTGCTAGTGGTGAGGAAGCAGCCACTTGCATCGCCAACTGTTTTCCTAAATTCAATATTTCATTTTTTGGCTTTGTAGTTTCTATGCTTAATAACACTCCCAATTTTCCAACATTTTTTTTAAGTGAAGAGTGTGTATACGAAAAATTTATTGATTTATCTTTCCCAATGAAAGCGCTTCTTCTTAAAGTAATTTTTTCTCCAATTTTAGATATTAAATCAACTAAATTATCTTTAACATTTTTTTTGTTTGTCATTGTCGAATTTAAAATATCTTCCATTTTTCCAGATTTGATTAATGCTAATTGGGATATTTCTTCAGCAAAATTTACAAATTGATTGTTTTTTGCAACAAAATCTGTTTCGCTGTTTATTTCTATCATTGAAAATTGATTATCTTGCTCATAAATACAAATCAGACCTTCAGCCGCTACTCGTGACATTCTTTTACTGGCTTTTGCAATACCTTTTTTTCTCAATAGTTCTACCGACTTTTCAATATCTCCTTGTGTTTCATCGATTGCATTCTTACAATCTTTGTATCCCACTCCAGTAATTTTTCTTAATTGCTTAACCTTTTCTAATAAATTACCTGAAGACATAAAAATTATATATTTTTATTCTTATTTTTTGGATGCTAACGTTTTAATTTTTGAGAAAATGGATGTGGATTTTTTTTCTGTTGCATCGCTTTTTATTTTGGGTTTAG
Organism: Pelagibacteraceae bacterium; assembly: GCA_016764285.1. Classification (GTDB taxonomy): domain Bacteria; phylum Pseudomonadota; class Alphaproteobacteria; order Pelagibacterales; family Pelagibacteraceae; genus AG-414-E02. Next base: position 13,976 of record JAESSC010000081.1, on the reverse strand, counting down.
ACACTTCTACTTTTATTTNTTGTTTAGGTTNTTCCTTTTNTTCTTTAGATTCAATCTCTTNAGAATATTTTGTGGATATATTTTTCTGAGCATCNAGTATCGTTNGTTTTATTAGCTCACAATACAAATTTATGGCTCTTCTTGCATCATCGTTTCCAGGTATTGGAAAATTGATTNCTGTGGGATCNGAGTTGGTATCAATTATTGCAACTATAGGAATGNNCAATTTTANAGCTTCTTTAACTGCTAAATCTTCAACATTAGTATCAATTATAAAAATCATATTCGGTGTTTTTTTCATATCGGCTATACCACCCAATGATCTTTCTAGTTTGTCTCTTTGTTTACCCATTTTTAAAATTTCTTTTTTTGTGAAACCTGTGCTTTCTTGTTTTAAGTCTTCGGAAAGTTTTTTGTAACGCTTTATTGAATTGGATATAGTCTTCCAGTTAGTAAGCATTCCACCAAGCCATCTATGATTAACATAAAATTGTGAAGTATCCTTAGCTAGAGCAGAAATTGTTTCTGTAGCTTGTTTTTTTGTTGATACAAACAATATTTTACCTCCTGAAACAATACACTTGTGTATTTCGTGTAATGCAACATTTGTCATTTCCAAAGTTTGTACAAGATCAATAATATGTATGGAATCCTTTGATCCAAAAATATACTGACTCATTTTTGGATTCCACCTAAAAGTTTTGTGGCCTAAATGAACGCCGGCGTCTAGTAATTGTTTTATAGTAACACTTGGTAATTTCATTGTTTCCCGGTTATTCCACCACAATTTTTTCCATTTAAGGACCGGAGGTTTTACAACCAACAACTGTGTGCGTATTTAAGCTAGACGTTCTACCTTTTTACAAGCAGAAATTCAATATCAAATTTAAACTCTTATTTTCCTGATATAACGCTCTTTATTTAAGTGCTTTAAAGTTTCATAATCAAATTTTCTCTTATCCTTTAATTCAAATAAATAATTTTTATGTTTATCATTAATAGAAATTTTAATTTTAGCATTTCCTTTTTCTTTAATAGCCTCATAAAGCTTTTTCAAATTATCAGACTCGTTTATTTCTATATAAACATCATTATAACCCATTTTCGTAATTTCTTTTAAATTAACAATCTTTCTTACACTTATTCTTCTAAATCGATTTTCCTGATTTTCTTTATCTTTTATAACAGTTAATAAAAAAGATTGTCCCTCAACTAAATGCTTTCTATTTTTTTCCAAAATTTCCGAAAAAATAAAAAGTTCAAATACTTTGCTTAAATCACTAAATTTAATAACGACAAAAGATGTTCCTTTTATAGTTTTTTTTTCTTTTACCGACATAATAGTGCCTGCTAGAAAACTTTGGCTTTCATTAGTATTTTCAAATTCTTTAAATGTTTTAACTTGATATTGCTCAAGTATACTTTCATAATCTTTTAAAGGATGGTTGGATAAATAAAATCCAACTGACTCGAATTCTTTTGATAAAGTTTCATCGCTTGACCAAGAAGAATCTTTGTCTGTCATTAAATAAGAAATTTTATGATTATCTTCTAAAAACAAACTTGATTGATTATTAATTCTATTTTCATATACAGTTTTTGAATGCTGAATAATATTAGAAATATTATTATAAAGAACTTTTCTATTTTTAAAAATTGAGTCCAACGCTCCTGCTTTAACTAATCCTTCTAATTGAAGTTTATTTATATTTTTTGGATCAACTCGGTTTATAAAATCACTAATAGATTTAAATTTTCCATTTTTTTCTCTTTCTTGAACTACTTGAGATATTGCTTCAAAACCAACGTTTTTAATCGCTCCTAAAGCATAGAACAATGAACTACCTTGTGGCACAAACTCAGCAAAACTTTCATTGACACAAGGAAGACAAACTTTAATTCCTAATCTTTTTAATTCTTCAAAAAATTCACTTAANTTGTCNGTNTTNGATAANTCATTNGACATNGANGCNGCAATAAANTCNTTNGGATGATANGTTTTTAAATANGCNGTTTGNTANGCNATCATAGCATANGCTGNNGCATGNCTTTTGTTAAANCCATATTCNGCNAATGGTTCNATTTTTTTAAANATAAAAATTGCTGTNTCTNTTGNTATNCCATTTTTNNNNGCTCCNTTNACAAATCTNTCNTTTTGNTTTTCTANTTCNGCTCTTTTCTTCTTTCCCTATTGCNNGTCTGCAAAATATCTGCTTCNCCAGCAGANAATCCNGANAANNNTTGNGCNATTTGCATAACNTGNTCTTGATAAATAATAACNCCNTANGTNGGTTCTAANATTTTTTTAAGTTTTGGATGTAAATAATCTGGNTTCTTNTNTGCCATGNTTNCACTGATTNTAAATNGNNATATTGCTCATNGGNCCTGGTCTGTATAANGCAACTAANGCAATAATATCTTCAAACTTGTTTGGNTTCATATTAACNAANGCNTCTCTCATTCCNGCACTTTCTANNTGAAANANGCCNACNGTATGNCCTGAACTTAANANNTCAAAAATNTTTGNNTCATCAAGTTTAATTTTNNTNATATCTAANTTTANTTTTTTCTTCTTTAAGNAGNGATATNGTTTTATTTATTACTGTTAAAGTTTTTAAACCAAGCAAATCAAANTTTACNAGACCAGCGTTTTCGNAGGNATACATATCAAATTGAGTTGAAGGTAAAAGTGAACTGGATGAAGGATCCTTATATAATGGAACAAATTCAGCTAAATTTTCTTCAGGAATAACGACTCCAGCTGCGTGCGTTGCCATGTTTCTATTTAGACCTTCTAGTTTAAGGGATAGTTCTACAAGTTTTTTAACCCTTGGATCTTTATTCTCTTCTTTTTTTATTCTAGGTTCTCGAGCTATAGCCTGTTCTAAAGAAAGAGGTCGGGAAGGATCAAATGGAATCATTTTGCATAAAGTATCTACATATCCGTACGGCAAACCCAAAACTCTACCGATATCCCTGAAAGCCATTCTAGCTTTTAGTTTTCCAAAGGTAATAATGTGAGCAACACCTTTTCCATACTTATGTTTTAAATAGTTAAAAACTCTATCTCTTTTTTCTTCACAAAAATCTATATCAAAGTCTGGCATTGAAATTCTGTCAGGATTTAAAAATCTTTCAAAAATTAAATCAAACTTAATCGGATCGATATCAGTTATGGAAAGTGCCCAAGCAACCAAAGAGCCAGCTCCTGATCCTCTTCCAGGGCCAACGGGAATATCATTTTTTTTTGCCCACTTGATATAATCAGAAACAATTAAAAAATAACTAGCATATTTCATTTTAGAAATAATATTAATTTCATGCTTTAGTCTTTCGTTGTAAGTGTTTGAGATTTTTTTTAAGTCTTCTTTATTACAATATGGAAAAACATACTCATTCAGTTTTTCCTTCAAACCTTCCGTGGACTCTTTAATTAATACATTATCTACACTTTCAACTTTACTTCCTTGTATATTAGGCAAAACTGGTACAGAATTTTTTGGCCTATAAGAAATTCTAAATGGAAAATTTGCATTGTTTTTTACAGCATCGGGAAGGTCATGGAAAAGTTTATACATTTCTTCAGCAGTCTTGAGATAATGTTCATCAGAATATTTTCTTCTATCCTTTACATTTACATAAGTTTTTTCACCAACACAAAGATAAGCATCGTGAGCTTCGTGCATATCTTTATCTAGATAAAACACCTCGTGGGTAGCGATTATAGGCAGTTCTAATTTATTAGAAACATTGAGTAGAAATTTTTCGAATAATTTTTCACCATCATCATTGTGTCGCTGTATCTCAAGGTAAAAATTGTCATTAAAAGTTTTTTTTAATTTTTTAAGCAAAGCAATTATTTCATCTGTAAGATTCTTAAAAAACAGCTTTCCTATTAAGCCATCAAAAGATCCTGTTAACAAAATCAAGCCTTTACAGTTCGACTCTATATCATCAATCTTACAATGTGGTTCTTCATTGTCTTTTATTTCTAAAAAAGATTTTGAAGATAGTTTAATTAAATTTTTATAACCCTCTAAATCTTTCGCAAATAATGGGATTTTTCCACTCAGGCCTTTATATTCAATATTAATTTGTGTCCCAATAATTGGCTGCGTTTTGGATTTTGCTACGAATTCTGAAAATTCTAATGCACCACATAAGTTATTTGAGTCACATAATCCTACAGCGCGAATTTTATTTGTTTTGCAATATTTTGCAAGATCTGCTGTTTTTAATGCACCTTCGCAAATGGAATATTGCGTGTGGATTTTTAGATGAGTAAATTGCTTATTGGTAAGTTCATGCATTTTTCCTAGTAATATTACCATCTAAAATATTTAACTTATAGTCTGCTTTGTTTGCAAGTTCTCTATTATGAGTTGCATAAAGTATTGCTCTATTTTTAGATTTAAGTTTTGAAAATAAAGAAAATATTTCATTAGCAGTTTTTCTATCTAAACTACCGGTAGGTTCATCTGCTAAAATTAAATCTGGTTCTGTAATTAATGCTCGTGCAACAGCGACTCTTTGTTGCTCTCCACCAGATAACTCTGTTGAAAAATGATTGAGTCTTTTAGATAAATTAACTAAAGATAAAATTTTACTAGCTTTTTTGGTTGCATCTTTCCAATTGTACCCATTAATAACTAGTGGAATTGTAACATTTTCTAAAGCAGTGAAGTCACTAAGTAAATTATTTTGTTGATAGATTATTGAAATTCCTTGTCTTCTTACCAAATCTTTTTCACCTTCTGTTGATTTCGAAAAACTTTTTTTTTTGAAAAAAACTTCACCTGATGTGGGTTGATCTAATAAGGCAATAAGATGTAATAAAGTGGATTTACCAGAACCAGAAGGTCCCGTTAATGAAACTAGTTCTCCACTATTAATTTTTAAATTAATATTTTTAAGAACAATAATATCTTTGTTAGCTCCAACAAATTTTTTAGAGATTTTCGCTAATTTAATTATTTCTTTACTCATATTTTAAAGCCTTAACTGGATCTAATTTTGCTGCTGATAAAGATGGAAAAATCGTAGCCAAAAAAGTAATTAAAAGTGAGAAAAGCGAAATAATAAATATATAACCCAAATTTATTTCTGAAGGCATTTGGCTTAAAAAATAAATTTCCTCAGGAAACAATCGTATATCAAAAATTGAAGTTAGTAAGACTCTTATATCTTCAATATAGTATGAAAATAATATACCAATTATTACTCCTGTAATTGTAGCAAGAAAACCTATAGTAAATCCTGTAAGAAAAAAAATCTTTGAGATAGATGCTTTGCTAATACCTAAAGTTCTGAGTATAGCAATTTCTTTTGTTTTGTTTTTTACTAAAATTGTTAATCCTGAAATAATGTTGAACGCCGCAACAATTATTATTAAAGTTAAAATAATAAACATTACATTNCTCTCAACTTTCAATGCTCCGAAAAAGGATTTGTTTAAATCCGCCCATGAATAAACATAATGCTCGCTAAATATGNCTTGTACTTTCTCTTTAACTAATTGAACTTTATCAGGATTTTTTAAAAATATTTCGAGATCTATATCTGTGTCGGATAACTCAAATAAAGAATTAGCATTTTCAAATGGCATAAAAACAACATTTTGATCAAATTCTGCAAGTCCACTACTGAAGACGGAAGAAATTATAAATTTTTCTTGGAGAGGCAAATTCCCAAAGGGCGTTTGAAGATTTGATGTAGACATTATAGTAATTTCATCTCCTACTACCAAATTCAATGATATTGCTAATTCTTTTCCTATAGAAAGTGTATTTTTATTAAATAATTCCAATGAACCATCAATAATACCTTTTTTAATTAACTCAATTTTATGAATATCATTCTTAAGGTAGGAACGTACTAATATACCAACCGTATTTTCCTTATTAAGTATGATTCCTTGACCACTAAAAGTAAANGCAGTTTTTAGAATATTATTTTTTAATTCACTNAGTTTATCNAGGTCTTCTTTGTTAATTTTATTTTCATAAGGCTTGACAATAATATGAGGATTAAAACCTAAAATTTTGTTGATTAACTCTGTTCTGAATCCGTTCATAACAGACATAACTATAATTAAAATAGCCACTCCAAGAGCTATACCGGTAAAAGAAAAAATGGAAATTACCTTTAAAAAACCTTCTTTTTTTTTAGGTTTTAAATATCTAAAAGCTATGGTTCGTTCGATTTTTGAAATCAATTTAAATTTCTTTTGTTGAGCAATTTATTTTTAATTTCTTCCAAGGACATCGTTTTAGTTTTACCGTTAACTTCTTTAAATTCAAATTTATCATCAGTAGATTTAGAACCTAAAATTATTTGGTACGGAANGCCTATAAGATCGAATTTTTTAAATTTTGCTGATAAATGTTCATCAGTATCATCAAGCAAAACATCAATGTTATTTTTTTTTAATAAGTTATATATTGTCTCAGCCTTTGAATAATTTGATTTATCGTTTTTCTGCAAACTTGGAATTATTGCAACTTCAAACGGTGTCACCGATTGCGGCCATCTCATAACATTATTGGTAAACTTGGCCTCAATTATTGCACCAACCAATCTTGAAACCCCTATCCCGTAAGATCCCATCTTAACATCCACTTTTGTTCCGTCTTGTAAATCAACGGCACATTTTAGAGGTTTTGAATATTTATCACCAAAATAAAAAATATGCCCAACTTCTATTCCCCTGGTGACAAGTTGATGTTCTTTTTTTACTTTTTTTTCAAAATCTTCTTTTTTAAATTTATCGTCAGTAACCGCATAATAAGCGTCATATTTTTTTCTTAATTCNTTAATTGAATNATCTTCACTATTATGTTNNCTAATATCTACATCGAAAATTCTTCTATCTGAATAGATTTTACTTTCACCAGTCTCAGCCAAAATAACAAATTCGTGTGAAAGATCCCCTCCAATAGGTCCTGTGTCAGCTGCCATCGGTATTGCTGTAAGTCCTAATCTTTTAAAAGTCTGCAAATAAGCGAAAAACATTTTATTATAAGATCTGGTTGCTTCAGCATCNCTCAAATCAAAGGAATAAGCATCTTTCATAAGAAATTCTTTACATCTCATAACACCAAATCTTGGCCTTAATTCGTCACGAAATTTCCACTGAATATGATAGAGAAGNTGAGGTAGNGATTTGTAAGATTTTACACTAGNCCTAAAAATTTCAGTTATTAATTCTTCATTAGTAGGGCCGTAAAGCATTTCTTTACCTTGACGATCTTTTATTCTTAACATTTCTTCGCCATAATCATCATATCTTCCACTTTCTTTCCATATTTCAGCTGATTGTATNGTCGGCATCAACAATTCCTGGGCCCCAATTTCGTTTTGCTCTTCTCTTACAATTTGCTCTATTTTTTTCATAATNTTAAATCCCAAAGGTAACCATGAATATATTCCCGCAGAAGATTGTTTAATCATACCTGACCGAAGCATAAGCTGATGGGACTTAATTTTTGCTTCTGATGGTGTCTCTTTTAATAGTGGAATAAATAGCTTAGATAAATACATATGAAATAAATAAACTCCTAATTATTAAATTCTTACCAAATTTACGTTCGTGTAAGGTCTCTTTCCAGTCTTCTCTTTAACGGTTTTTCTGCAATTAGTNTTAAGTGCCTCAATCAAATNATANTCTTGATGAGAGNTNTTTAATGAAAAAGTTTTACATATTTTNTGAATTTGATCCTCTAAATCAAAAATAAAATTGCTATTTTCTCCACTGCTTGGAATTCCTTTAAAAGAAATAATAGGTTTTTTTACTATTGAGCCAATATCATTAATAATTATGGTTATTTCTAAAAAGCCATTATAGGACAAATTTTTTCTATCTTTTATTGATTGAGACTCTTCTCCAACACTTATTTTTCCATCTACATACATTCTGCCAACTGGAGCTTTATCAACTACTTTTGGTTTTTCTCCTGGAAATAATTGAACTATATCTCCATTTTCAACTTTAACCGGATACGGAACCTGCATTTCTTTTGCAAAATTAATATGTTCAAACATATGCCTATGTTCCCCATGGACAGGAATAACTGATTTGGGTTTAACCCAATGATACATATCCTTCAAATCTTCCCTATTTGGGTGTCCTGATACATGAACAAATTCATTTTCCTCAGAAATAACTTCAACACCGTTTTTAACTAACTGATTATGTAATTTATAAAGCTTCTTTTCGTTTCCAGGAATAATTTTTGATGAAAAAATTACTGTATCGCCAGATTCGATCAACACATCTGGATGAATATAGTTAGAAATACGCATCATTGCTCCATTGGGTTCACCTTGACTACCTGTACATAAATATACTATTTTTTCTCTTGAAATTTTTTTGGCCACTCTTGGATCAATAGGCTTGATTAAATTATTTAAATAGCCACATTGTTTTGCTGCTTTATAAATTCTATGCATAGATCTGCCTACTAAAGATATTTGTCTTCCTATTTTTTCAGCACAATAAAAAATGCTTTCCATTCTTGCTACATTTGATGCGAAAGAAGTTACAATTATTCTTTTTTGCTTATTCTCCATAATTTTTAATAAACTTTTCCTTACATCCAGCTCTGATCCTGCTCGTCCAGGATTAAATACATTTGTTGAATCGCAAATCATCGCTAAAACTCCTTGATCACCAATTTGTTTAAGTTTTTTTTCATTAATTGTTTCGCCAATTAAAGGATTAGGGTCACATTTCCAATCACCGGTATGTAAAACTGTACCAACAGGAGTTTCAATACTTAAACCATTAGGTTCAAGTATAGAATGTGTTAATGTAACAAATTCGATTTTAAAGGGACCCAGTTGGATAGTGCCATTAAGCTTAACAACTTTAAGTTTTTTTCCTATATCAATTTTTTTTTCTTTGAACTTTTCTTTAATCAAAACGCTTGTAAACGGAGTAGCATAGATATCGCAAAGTAGTTTAGGCCAAATATGTGCTATAGCTCCAATATGATCTTCGTGAGCATGGGTTAAGACTAAACCAATTAAATCATCCTTCTTGTCCACTATAAAACCTGGATCCGGATAAATTAAATCTATACCCGGTATTGTTTCATCAGCAAAAGTAACTCCTATATCGACAATAATCCATTTTCTGTTCTCTGGATTACCATAGGCAAATAAATTCATATTCATTCCTATTTCTCCAGAACCCCCTAAGGGACAAAAAATAAATTCTTCTTTTTTCATTTATTTAAGCTGTTCCTTATTTTCTTTAAAAATCTCAATTATACCTTTAATTGTTATATTTCTATCAACGGTAAACGATCTTCTGATAGATTTTTTAAATAAATCAGCATAGCCTCCTGTAAAAATAATTTTATATTTTTTTTTTGTTTCTTTTTCAATTTTTAATATAATATTATTAATTAACCCAGAATAACCCCAATAAAAACCTGAACGTAAAGCTTCGAGTGTATTTTTGCCAATTATTTTTTTTTGTTTTGTGATGGAAAAAACAGGTATTTGATCAGCTGCACTTACTAAACTTTTTAATGAAAGATTAACCCCAGGAGCAATTATTCCTCCATTATAAATTCCGTTTTTGGTCACAACATCAAATGTAGTTGCAGTACCGAAGTCCAAAACAATACAATTAGATTTATACCATTTGTATACACCAACCGCATTAGCAATTCTATCTGAACCAACTTGATTTTTATTTTTAATATTAATTTTAACAATCTTTTTTATGTTTTTTTCCTTAATTTCTCTCAACTTAATTGCATATTCTTTTTTTAAAAAATTTTCTAAAATTTTTTGATACTTCGGTACTACACTTGAAAATAAAGCAACTCTATATATAGTTTTTTTCTTAAAAATTTTCTTTAGGGCTTTTTTTAAAAAGTTTTTTGAAAAAATTTTATTAGTATTCAAATAAATTGTTTTCAATATTTTAAAAGAATTAATTTCAATAACACAAATTTTTATAAGAGTATTACCAATATCTCCGATTAATACATTCATTTTATATTTTTAATTCTCAGCCATTAAGTCAGCCTTTTTTTTAAAACTTGAGTAATTATATGAATTTAAATTTAAAAAAAAATTTTCATATGAAAAAATTATTTTGTCCATTATTTCTCTAATTGGAAGTTTAATTTTGGTTTCCAAAAAAATATTTGTAGCTTGATATTCATTATTGATATTTGGATGAGAAACAATATTTATTCCTATTCCTATAATTAAAAATTTTTTATTATTTGAAGTTATTAGTTCTTGTAAAATTCCGCAAATTTTTTTTCTATTTACAAGTACATCGTTTGGCCATTTAAAGGATACATTTTTTTTTTTACAATAATTCTCAATAACACCAGAAAGTATTACAGGATTTATTATCGAAAATTCATTAAATGCTGGATAATTATTTTCTAACGGAAAAAAAAGAGATCCTAATAAGTTTCCTTTATCTGAAATCCATTTTCTTCCGTGTGTACCTCTCCCCTTTGTTTGCATGTCGGCATAAACGCACCCGATTGTTTTTTTTTCTTTTTGGATTAAATTTAAAGCCACATCATTAGTGCTTGTAACGCTTTTGAACTTAAAAATTTTAAATTTCATTAAAAAATTACAATCGAAGAAACTACTTCTGTAAGGATTGATGGATAAATAAAGTAAATTAAAATTAATATAGTAGATAAAACTAGTGATGCTTTAAGACCCCAATCATAGTTTTCCTCAAAAGGTTCGATCGGTTCATCAAAATAGATCACTTTTATAATGCTTAAATAGTAAAATGCCGAAACAACTGTTGTTACAAGACCGATGATTGCAAGTGTATACATTTTAGCTTCAATGACAGCCATAAAAATATAAAATTTTGCAAAAAAACCGGCCAAAGGAGGCATGCCAGCTAATGAGAAAAGTATTATTAAAAAACCTAAGGCCAACATAGGATGGTTTTTTGATAACCCAGATAAGTCATTAATCTTTTCATGAAAAACATTTTCTCTCTTCATCATAAAAATGCAGCCAAATGCACCAAGATTCATAACTAAATATATTGTTAAATAAATTATTGTGCTCTGAATTCCTGCGTTAGTTCCTGGAGCTAATCCTGCTAAAGCATAACCCATATGGCCTATAGAGCTATAAGCCATCAGTCTCTTAATATTAGATTGTCCTATTGCTGCAACAGCGCCTAGTATCATTGACGCTATTGATAAAAAAATAATTATTGTTTGCCAGTGGCTGATTACATTTATGAATGGCACATACATAAATCTAATAAAAACTGTTAAAGCGGCTATTTTCGGAACAAGAGCAAAAAAACTAGTGACGGAAGTTGGTGATCCTTCATAAACATCTGGTGTCCACATATGAAATGGTACGGCAGATACCTTAAAAGCTAAACCAACAATTATAAAAACCATACCAAAGACTGCGCCTGTATTTCCTTCATTTAAATTTTCTGAAATAATTTCAAAGTTCGTAGATCCTGTAAATCCGTATATAAGGGAACAACCATAAAGTAAAAGACCTGATGCAAGAGCGCTTAATACAAAATATTTCAAACCAGCTTCGGTGGATCGTTCATCATCTCTCTTAAAAGAAGCTAATATGTATAAACATAAGGATTGTAACTCCAAACCTAGATAAAAAACAATTAGATCATAAGAACTAATCATCAATATCATGCCGAGTGTCGATGCTAGAATAATTATTGGATATTCTATTTTATCAATACTATTATTTTTGATGTAATCTTTGGATAAAAGCAAAACAAATACACAAAATAACAAAGTAAGTACTTTCATAAAAATTGATAACTTGTCNATTATATAGCTTCCATTAAAAATTTTTATTATTTCGTTTGGTTGGTTTAGAACCAGNGCTATTGCAAATATCAAACTTAAAATTGTTAGCAAGNNTACTAATTTAAAACTTTTTTTAATAAAAACGCCCAGCATCAAAAGAAACATTATTGCTATTGATAAAAANAATTCAGGCAANATATAAANAATTGTTTGCATCTAATTATTTACTNGTGCTAAATGAAAATTCAAATCTGTTTGATAATTATCAATCAAATTATTTACGGAAATATCAATAGTATTAAACAATGGTTCTGGATAAATACCAAAAAAAAGTGTCAAAAATACCAAGGATGCAAAAACATATATTTCTGTTTTATTTAAATCTNNCATNTCTTTTATTTCAGAACTGGCCATTTTTCCAAAAATTACTCTTTNATACAGCCAAAGCATATATGCCGCTGCTAAAACAACTCCCAAACTAGCTAGAACTGCAACAAAAATATTTANCTGAAAAGTTCCAACTAAAANTAAAAACTCNCCTACAAAACCACTTGTTCCTGGNAATCCTAGNGCAGCTAAANCAAAAATCATAAATACNAAAGCATATTTTGGCATAATATTTACNAATCCNCCGTANGAGGAAATCATACGNGAATGNNNTCTATCNTANACNACACCTACACATAAAAAGAGTGCNGCAGATATTAANCCGTGNCTCATCATTTGAATNATACTTCCNTCNANTCCTTGCTTGGTTAATGAAAAAATNCCNATTGTGACAAAACCCATATGCGCCACGGAAGAATAAGCTATTAACTTTTTCATATCATCNTGCATTANTGCCACNAAAGANGTGTAGATTATTGCAATAATACTTAGAGTAAAAATTAATGGAGTAAAATAATCTGAAGCTACTGGAAATAAACCTAATGAGAATCGNATAAATCCGTATCCTGCCATCTTTAAAAGTATNGCTGCTAAAATTACCGATCCNGCAGTTGGNGCTTCAACATGNGCATCNGGTAGCCAAGTATGAAAAGGCCACATTGGCAATTTAACGGCAAATGAACTGAAAAATGCTAACCAAAGCAAATACTGATACTCTTGGGGTATTCTCATATCTAATAATTGAATTACATCTGTAGTACCCGTAATCCAATAAATAGAAATAATGGCAATTAACATCAAAACAGAACCGAGTAATGTAAATAAGAAAAACTTAAAGGCTGAATAAACTCTCTTTGACCCTCCCCAAATGCCAATGATTAGAAACATCGGTATGAGTCCACCTTCAAAAAATAAATAAAATATAACAAGATCNAGAGAACAGAANACCCCTAACATCAGAGTTTCCATTACAAGGATTGCAATNAAAAATTCTTTGANCTTNAACNTAATNCTNTNAATNCCTGAAAAAATACATATNGGTGNTATAAATGTGGTNAGTAATATAAATAAAATNGAAATTCCATCAATACCTAGCTGGAAATTAATAAAGCCNTNCATCCAATTTTTTTNTTCAACAAATTGAAANTCTGACGTTGNGGTATCAAAAGAATACCAAAGGAAAATGGAAAGGAAAAAATTTNNTANGGAAGAAAAAATTGCTACATATTTTGAGTTTTTNNCAACANNCTTTTGTTCTNCTTTNNTAACCAAAATAAANANNGCTCCNATAAGTGGAATAAATATGATTGCNGAAAGNATNGGAAAATTCATTTAGTATAAAATTAAATAAGTTAANAANATAGAAAAACCGATCAGCATTACAAAGGCGTAGTGGTACAAGTATCCACTTTGAAAATGTACTGCTTTATCAGATATAATTTTAACTAACCTAGATAGACCATCTGGCCCGTAACGGTCTATGGTATTAATATCTCCTTTTTTCCAAAAAAATAATCCAATTTTTTTTAATGGCTCTACAAAAATAAAATTGTACAACTCATCAAAATACCACTTGTTTACCAAAAAATTATATATAACTTGATTTTTTAAAACAAAATTTTTCAAAATTTTTTCATTTGCTACAAATAAATAATATGCAATTGGAATCGTAATAATAACTACTGTAGGTGTTATAACAAGTAACCAGGTTGGCGGGTATTCATGTGGAATGGATTTCAAAAATAAAATTGAACTATTCCAAAACTGTGCACTATCATACCCTATAAACATTTC
>JAESSC010000080.1 GCA_016764285.1 Pelagibacteraceae bacterium | reverse complement strand
ATGTTCTTTTATATAAAAATTATATATTCTTAGTACGACTTTTTTTAAAGCAGAAAATTTCATGAGATTGTAAATGAAAAAATAAATAAAAAAACAAAGATACCAGTTAAATTATTAATTTTGAAAGCAATGAGACAAGATTCGGGATTATCAATTTTAAAAAATTTTATTTGATAAATTAAGGTTGAAATAAAGAATACTGATAGTGCTAAAAGATATTTATCTATTTCCATTATATGGCACAATATTAAAACAAACAAAACACATAAGCTATAGCAAGTTCCAACAAAAACTTTTGCATTATTTTTAAATTTAATTGATGTTGATTTAATGCCAATCATTTCATCATCATGCATGTCTTGAAGTCCATAAATCGTGTCATAGCCGAGTGTCCAAAATATGGCTGAGAGATAAAGAATGATTGGTTCAATCGATATACTATTTATTATCGATGTCCATCCCATTATTATTCCCCAATTAAAAGTCAGACCTAAGAAAAGTTGTGGCCAATATGTAATTCTTTTCATAAAGGGATAAGCAAACGCCAACGCCATTGAACTTATTCCAAGTACTATTGTAAGCCAATTAAATTGCAAAAGTATTAGGAAGGCAACTAAACAAAGAAAAACTATATAAATGAAAGCTTCAGAAACAGAAACTTTTCCTGAAGCAATTGGTCTTTCCCTTGTTCTTTGAACTTTCTTATCTAAATCTCTGTCAACAATATCATTAAAAATGCAGCCGGCGCTTCGCATTAAAACGGAACCCAAAAAAAATAATAATATATGTTTTAAATATAAATTTGTTTCTCCGTTAAAATAATAGGCAAGAGTAAGTCCCCACACGCATGGCCAAAATAAAAGTAAAAAACCTATAGGTTTATTTAATCTTGTTAATTGAATAAATATTTGAAATTTTTCCATTAAGGAACAATAATCGCTGGGCCTATAATTTTTCTTTCTTCCAGATCTTTATGAGCTTGCACAACTTCTTCTAATTTATATTTTTTAAGTATCTCCACTTTAATTTTGCCCATTTTAATATTTTCGAACAATTTATCTGCACCATCCTGTAACTCATTTTTCGTTCCTAGATAATGCCACATAGTGGGTCTTGTAAGATAAATACTTTTTGGTTGTATTATTTTTTTTACATCTATATTAGTCACAGAACCTGATGAGTTTCCAAAAGATACCATCATTCCTCTTTCTGCTAGACATTCGATTGAACCTTCAAAAGTATCTTTTCCTACACCATCATAAACAACCGGAACACCTTTATCTTTAGTAATTTCTAAAACTTTTTTTGCAAAATTTTCTTTAGAATAATTTATTATAAAATCGCAACCATTTTTTTTAGCTGTCCTAACTTTTTCATCGGAACCAACTGTTCCAATAACTTTACAACCTAAACTTTTCGCCCATTGACAGAATATTTGACCAACACCGCCAGCGGCAGCATGAAATAAAATAGTCTGATTTGCTGAAACAGGATATGTTTTATAGAGCAAATAGTAAGCTGTTAAACCCTTTGTCATTAAGGTAGCAGCTATTTCAAAATTTATGTAATTTGGAATTTTCACCAAATTTTTAGTTGGATAAATCCTTTCTGATGAGTATGAACCAAGCGGAGCACCAGCATAAGCGATATGATCGTTAACTGAAAAATTTTTTACTCTTGATCCGATTTTTTTAATAACGCCAGAGCCTTCAGCACCTATTCCTGATGGTAATGGGACAGGGTACAAACCTGAACGATGATAGATATCTATAAAATTTAACCCTATTGCTTTGTGTTCAATTAAAACTTCCTCTGGGCCCGGCATATCCAGTTTAACTGTTTCAAATTTTAAAACTTCTGGTCCACCAGTTTTTTCAATTTTTACAACTCGTGTCATTTTTGCACAAAGTTTCCACTGTGGTAATCTTGAACCGCTTTAAGAATTTCTTGCTTGGTGTTCATCACAAAAGGTCCTCCCCTTGCAATTGGTTCACCAATGGGTCTTCCTGCTATAACCAAAAATTTACTTTTTTTAGTTGAAGCGACTTTTAGATCAGTTCCTTTTTCCAAGCAAATTAATGTTGAATTTTGTAATTTATTGTGGGCCTTATTTCCTATTTTTATTTCTCCAGTGACTAAGTAGACAAATGTGTTATGTGAAGAAGGAATAATAAAACTAAAAGTTTTATCTTTTTCCAATTCAATATCCATGTAAATCGGATCTACTGAAATACCTTTTACAGGACCAATTTTATCCTGATACTTGCCAGCTATTATTTTTATTTTTTTTTCTTGATCTTTAAATTCAGGAATTTCTTGAGGTTCAATGTTTTGGTATGAAGGTTTACTCATTTTAAGTTTAGCTGGCATATTTACCCATAATTGGAAACCATGTAATTTTCCTTCTTTCATAATTGGCATTTCAGAATGTATAATTCCTCCAGCGGCTGTCATCCATTGTACGCTTCCCGGACCCAAATCACCTTTATTGCCTGTACTGTCTTCATGTCTGAATTCTCCAGCGAGCATATAAGTAACTGTTTCTATACCTCTATGTGGATGTGATGGAAAACCAGCAATGTAATCATCTTTATTTTCGGAGCCAAATTCATCAAACATTAAAAAGGGATCAATAAAGTCAAGTTCAGGAATTCCCATGCTTCTCTTTAGCTTAACACCTGCTCCATCGGAGGTTTGAATTGCTTTAATAATTTTTTTTATTTCAATTGTCGACATAAATTAATTTTGTTCCAAATGTTATACTATTTCAAGTAATTGATTTAAATTGTTGATAATATTTTGAGGTTTGTAGTCCAATTTATCAAATATTTTATTTAATCGGTTCACCCATACTGCGTTGTAGCCAAAAACTCCGCCTCCAGAAACATCCCAGGTATTTGAACTCAAAAAACAAATATTTTCAGGTTTACAATTATATTTCTTGACCGGAATTTCATAAACTTTTGGATCAGGCTTGTATATTCCAACGGCTTCGATAGACATAATATCATCGAAATAATTTTGAATATTATTACTTTTCACTAAATCTTTTAAAAGATCCGGTGTTCCATTGGACAGAATAGCTATTCTAATTTTTTTTGATTTAAGATTATCCAAGCACTCTTTAACCTCGGGGTAAGTGCTAAGTTCTTTATATAAATTCAGCAACTCATCTCTCATATTTTTTTTAATTTTAAAAGTTTCCATCGTATGATCTAAAGAGTCCTCAGTAATTTGCCAAAAATTTTTATGTTTTTTCATAAGACTCCTTAACCAGGTATATTCAAGTTGTGTGGTTCTCCATGCATTAGCAAAACTTTCCCATCTATTGCCAAGTTTTTCTTTGCATTTGGCTGCAGCAGAATTTACATCAAACAGAGTTCCATATGCATCAAACACACAAGCTGTTATATTATTTAATTTCATAGCAAATTTTCCAATTTCTGGATCTCTCCGATTTTAAACAAAATTGCGTCATCGCTATGGTAACCATATTTATTAGTTGCATTTTTAAAACGAACTGGTGGTTCAAATGGATCCTCAAGAGAAAGTATTGCTGTTCCCCAGTGCATACCCAAAACTTTTTTACTTTTTAAATCTTGACCAATATTAAGAGCTTCCTCGGGATTTGCATGATAAATTGATTTTTCGAACATTGGCCTAAAATCATAGGCTCCAATGTTAATAAAGGTCAAGTCAATGGGTCCATACTTATTACCTAATTCTTTATAGATATTGCCGTATCCAGTATCACAAGCAAAAAATATTTTTTTATCTTTGTACTCAATTAAAAAACTTCCCCACAGTGTTTTATTCGTATCGGTCAAAGTTCGTTTAGACCAATGAACAGCAGGCATTAAGGTAACCTTCAAATCATTAATTTGAACCTGATCATACCAATCCATTTCTTCAACATTATCGAATCCATTTTTAGTAAAGTATTTACCTAGTTTAAGTGGAGTAAGAACTTTAGTTTTTTTATAAGGAAATTTTTTAATTGTTCTATAATCTAAATGATCATAATGATTATGAGTTAGTAAATATAAGTTGACTTCTGGAATATCTTTAAGATCAATCGCTGGATCTACATATCTCTTTGGTCCAAAAATTAAAGGTCCTGCATTTTTAGAAAATAAAGGGTCGGTTATGATAGTTGTGTTTCCAAGTTTAATCAAAAACGTTGCATGTCCAATCCAAGCTACATAGTCATCACCATCTAATCCTTTAAGATTTTTTAACACCTCTTCTTTACTGATAATATGGTCTGGTGGAATATTAATTTTAATTTTCTTTTTTTCTTTATTCCACTTTGACATTGACCATTTAATATTAGGATCTCTTTCTGGACTTCCTTCCGGGTTTTTAAAAGTTCCATCTGTTAAGTGATGATAAGGTGTATCTTTCATATTTGCCGCAAAAACAGTATAACTTAGATTGATAATTACTATAATTATTATTAATTTTAATTTATAAAAAATTTTCATGTCTTCTAAAATAAGACTTTATTTTTCAAAAGAATTAAAAGCTAATTTACTATCCACTCTTTCAAAAGAACAGTCCCATTATATTAAGAATGTAATGAGATTAAAGCCAGGTGACAAAATTTCGCTATTCAATGCAACAAACGGAGAATGGGACGCAAAAATTGTGAATCACGTTAGAGAAGCTACAGAATTTAAGGTTGAAACATTATCTAAGAGACAAAATGTTGAAAATGATTTGTGGCTAGCTTTTTCTCCGATAAAAAAGAATCCTTTGGATATGATGATACAAAAAACAACTGAGTTGGGGATACAAAAATTTATCCCAATTTTATCAGAAAGAACAATTGTTAAAGAAATCAATATTGAACGTATGAAAAAAATTATTGTTGAAGCTAGCGAGCAATCAAATCGAATTTCTGTACCAAAAATAAAAAATTTAGAACCTTTAAAAAACTTTTTAAATCAATTTCCAAAAAATGGATGTTTAATTTTTTGCGACATTAACTGTGAAAAAAATGATTTAAAGGATATTTTGTCAAAAAAAATTCTTGGTCCTGTTTGTGTTCTTATTGGGCCAGAGGGAGATTTTTCTGAAAAAGAAAGACAATTAATAATTGAAAAAAAAGAAATTTGTTCTTTATCACTAGCAAATAATATTTTAAGAGCTGAAACAGCAGCTATAGCCGCTGTTACAATAGTAAATTATCACCTAAATTTTAGTTAATCCAAAACTGCATCAAGTTGACACAGGTATTATTCAAAATGACTTGTGAATTTTGAGGGAAAAAAACTATATCAAAGTATAGAATATTGTTTTGAAACAACAAAAGTTGTAAAAAGTAAATCAGAGAATTTATAGGTAGGTTTACAAGTGTTTGTAGCAGTAATATTTGCAATAATTATCATCGCGTCCATCATTTTCCATTTTTGGAGTCCTTGGTGGTGGACACCAGTTGCATCAAACTGGGGAAATATTGATGCTACAATTATTCTATCGTTTTGGGTTACCGGTGCTGTATTTGTTGGAGTTTGTTTGTTCATGGCCTATTGCGTATGGCGTTATCGTTATCGACCAGATAGGAGAGCCGAGTATGAACCTGAAAATAAAAAATTGGAATGGAGACTAACTTGGTTAACATCACTTGGTGTTGCCGCATTACTTGCGCCAGGATTGCTAGTTTGGAATCAATTCGTAACGGTTCCCAAAAATGCTTTCAATGTAGAGGTACTCGCCTACCAATGGGGATGGAATTATCGGTTGTCAGGAGAAGATGGCATATTAGGTAAAACTGATGCGAAATTAGTAAGCTATGAAAATCCTTACGGGCTAAATTTAAATGATCCAAATGGAAAGGATGATATCATTGTTCAAGATGCAGATCTTCATTTGCAAATTGATCAACCAGTAAAAATAAACCTTCGATCTTTAGATGTTATTCACAATTTTTATGTTCCACAATTTAGAGCTAAAATGGACACTCTACCAGGAATCGTGAGCTACTATTGGTTTACACCAACTAAAACTGGAAAATATGAAATTCTGTGTGCTGAGTTTTGCGGCACAGGGCATTACGGCATGCGTGGCACCGTTCTAGTTGATGAAAAAAAAGATTATAGTAATTGGTTGGCTCAACAGATTACCTTTAAGCAAATTTTAGCTCAGGAAAATATGATCAACGAACCAAAGAAATTAGTTAAAAAAGTAAATGAGTATTAAATAATAATATGATACGAGTGAAAAAAAATGTCTGACGAAAATGAACACAAAATAGAAGTTAAATCGGATTCAACATCTGCTGATATAGGATCTGTCGGAACTGTTCCGCCAATAGATTCCGCTCCGCCGAGAGAAACTGCAGATCAAGAACTTTATCATTCGAAAAGTTTTTGGACGACGTGGGTTTTTTCGCAAGATGCAAAATGGATCGGAGTTCAGTATGCGTGCACTGCAATCGCTATCGGTTTAGTAGCCTTGGTGCTTTCTTGGGGCATGAGATTACAACTTGGATTTCCGGACACATTTTCTTTTTTAACTCCAGCTGCGTATTATCAGTTTATTACCATGCACGGTATGATCATGGTAATATATCTTCTTACCGCTTTGTTCCTGGGCGGATTTGGCAATATTCTTATACCGTTGATGTGTGGAGCTCGGGATATGGCCTTTCCTTATGTGAACATGGTTAGTTATTGGATGTATTTGTTAGCGGTGCTTGTTCTATTGGCTAGCTTTTTTGTTCCTGGAGGACCAACCGGTGCTGGTTGGACTTTATATCCTCCTCAAGCCATAACTGCGGGAACACCGGGATCTTCAGCAGGAATTGCGTTGATGCTTATTTCTCTCTCACTTTTTGTGATTGGTTTTACCATGGGAGGCTTAAATTATATTATTACCGTTTTACAATCTCGTACTCGGGGCATGACTTTAATGCGATTACCTCTAACAGTATGGGGTATTTTCACAGCGACAGTTCTAGCATTATTGGCTTTTCCAGCTCTTCTTGTGGCATGCATAATGATGACGCTTGATAATTTGNTTGGAACTAGTTATTTCATGCCAACNATAGTTTCAATGGGAGAAACATTATCNTANGAAGGTGGAAGCCCAATATTATTCCAACATCTTTTTTGGTTTTTTGGTCATCCCGAAGTTTACATAGTAGCATTACCTGCNTTTGGAATTGTTTCTGATCTTATTTCTGTNCANGCNAGAAAAAATATTTTTGGTTATCGAATGATGGTGTGGGCGATNGTTGGAATTGGTGCTTTAAGNTTCTTCGTTTGGGCNCATCATATGTATGTAAGTGGAATGCATCCNTGGTTTGGATTCTTTTTTGCNACNACCACCCTCATCATAGCAGTACCTACGGCTATTAAAGTTTANAATTGGGTTCTAACTTTGTGGAAGGGAAATATTCANTTAACTTTGCCTATGCTGTTTGCTTTAGGTTTTATTGTGACTTTTGTAAATGGTGGAATCACCGGTTTATTCTTGGGCAACGTGATTGTTGATGTGCCTTTATCGGATACTTATTTTGTAGTAGCGCACTTTCATATGGTAATGGGAATTGCGCCAATCATGGTAATATTCGGNGCTATTTACCATTGGTTNCCTCTCGTTACTGGACGTATGCTNCANCAAGGAATGGGCAAGTTTCATTTCTGGATTTCGTTCGTTGGATCTTATGCGATTTATTTCCCAATGCACTATCTTGGTTTTATTGGGGTGCCGCGTAGATATTACGAAATGTACAATAGTCCATACATACCAACCTCAGCAGAGGGTTTAAATGCATTTATAACAATCGCAGCCTTAATAGTTGGATTTGCTCAAATTGTGTTTATTTACAACATAATTACGAGTGCTATCAGAGGAGAAAAAGCTGAAAAAAATCCATGGAAAGCAAATTCATTGGAATGGCAAACACCTGAAATGCCACCTAAACATGGAAACTTTGGTAAAGAACTGCCAGTAGTTTATCGATGGCCTTATGACTTTAGTGTGCCTGGGGCTGACAAAGATTATATTCCACAAGATGTTCCTCCAAGCGAGGTTAGTTCAGCTAAAGTTGCAAAGACATGAAAAAGAAAGAAAACATTTTCCAGCTACTAACGCAAAAACCTTGGGAACCGTCTCAAGCCAAAATTGATAACGAACATGATGGAGCGACTTTAGCTTTAAGTAAAGCAAAACTTGGCGTGAGAACAATAATAGCNGTAAGTACAGTTATCTTTTCTTTAATGATTGTAGGTTATGCCGATAGAATGTTTGTGTACGATTGGNNNAGTATGCCTGATCCATGGCTATTATGGGTAAATACTGGAGTTCTTATCATCAGTAGTTTCTTTTTTTATAAAACCAAAGTTGCGGCCGATCACAAACAACTTGAAAAAGTAAAAAATGGGCTTTTACTGATTGGGTTTTTAGCTTTCACTTTTCTTGTTGGACAATTATTAGTTTGGCAACACTTAATAAAGTTAGGTTATTATGTTTCATCTAATCCTGCGAATTCATACTTTTATCTTTTTACGGCAGTGCACGGTTTACATCTAATGGGAGGCTTATTTTTTTGGGGTCGTACGACAACAAAATTTTTCAAAGGTAATTATAATATTTCAAAATTGCAACAAGCTATTGAACTATGTGCTACTTATTGGCATTTTTTACTTTTAGTCTGGCTAGTTTTATTTGGCATGATGATTGCTTGGTAAAGGAGAAAATAATTTATGGCTGAACAATANGATACTTCAAAACTTCCTAGCGGCATCATAAGAGGATTAGTACACGATCTATCTTCTGATCAAAGAGCATTCAAGGGCGTTCCCTGGGGCAANGCCATGATGTGGATTTTTCTTCTGAGCGATACATTTATTTTCAGTATATTTTTGCTTTCATATATGACCATTCGTGGTTCTACGACAGAACCTTGGCCGAATCCAAGCAAAGTTTTTGCACTTGAAGCTTTTGGCACTCCTGTTCCTCTTCTCCTCATTGCCATCATGACATTTGTTTTGATTACTAGCAGTGGAACAATGGCTATTGCTGTTAAATTTGGCTACGAAAAAAATCGTAAATTATGCGCTCTATTCTTATTATTGACTGCTTTAGGCGGACTGACTTTTGTTGGTATGCAAGCCTTTGAGTGGTCAAAATTAATTTTTCATGAAGGTGTTCGTCCTTGGAGCAATCCTTTTGGAGCGCCTCAGTTCGGAGCGATCTTTTTTATGATTACTGGTTTTCATGGAACTCATGTTTCCATCGGGGTAATTTTTTTATTTATTATGACTTACAAAACCTGGAAAGGACATTTCGATACAGGCAAAAGAGGGTATTTCACCAGCATGAAATCTGATTACGAAGCGATTGAGATTATGGGACTCTACTGGCACTTTGTTGATTTGGTGTGGGTCTTTATTTTTGCTTTTTTCTATCTTTGGTAAGGTAAACAATGGAACAAAATAAACAACAAGAAATCAAAACTCATAAAATTGGTATTTACCTTTGGATTTGGGGACTGCTGTTCGTCTTCAGTGGCTTTTCCTATATGGTTGACTATTTAGATTTTCAAGGTCTACTTAGATGGACTTTAATTATAACTTTTATGTTGTGTAAAGCTGGACTAATAATGGCGATATTTATGCACTTATTCTGGGAGCGCCCGCCTCTTGTTAATGTTCTTCTCTGGCCCATGTGTGCTATTTTTTGCTTTGTTGGAATAATGGTTGCAGAGGCAAAATATACAGCATTTACACGACTATTCTATTTTATTCTTGGGAGTTAACATGAAAGAGGTTTTGAATTGCTCAATTCTAGCACTAAAACAGAAATACTAAAGCTAGATTTCTTTAGTTACCTCAAAGCTTTGTTTAATCTCATGAAGCCACGTGTAATGTCATTGGTAATCTTTACTTGCGTAGTTGGTTTATTAATTGCGCCGGTTAAAATTAATTTCTTAGATGCAATCTTTTCCCTTATTGCAGTTGCTTTGGGCTCTGGTGCCGCTGGTGCATTAAATATGTGGTACGAAGCCGATCTAGATTCATTAATGACCAGGACTTGTCTTAGACCAATTCCAACTGGAAAAGTGACTAGAAACCAGGCACTCGTTTTTGGAATTTTATCTTCAATAGTTTCGGTAATCGCACTATACTTTTTTTCAAATTTGGTTGCAGCCACAACTTTAGCAGTTACCATTTTATTTTATGTTTTTGTTTATACAATTTGGTTAAAGAGAAAAACTCCTCAAAACATTGTTATTGGTGGAGCCGCAGGTGCTTTACCGCCGGTAATAGGGTGGGCTATCGCCACAGGTGGAATAGCACTTGAACCGATCATATTATTTTTAATCATTTTTATTTGGACACCATCTCATTTTTGGGCACTTAGCCTATACAAGTTCGAAGATTATAAAAAAGCCAACATTCCAATGTTACCCATAACCTCAGGCATTAAAACTACTAAACTGAATATATTTGTTTATTCACTAATTCTGTATCCAATTGCTTTGGCTCCATACTTATTAAATTATTCTGGAATGATATATTTGTTATTATCAATCTTTCTCAGCTCTTATTATGTATTTACTTCTTACAAATTATTAAAAGAAAAAAATTCAATCAAAGAAAAAAAATTGGCCACAAAACTCTTCGGATATTCAATATTGTATCTTTTTATGATTTTTACTTCTATCTTGATAGATAAAGCCATATTAAGTTTTATAATATTTTAATAAATGTTCTGGCAAATTTTGACATTTCAACCAGAATCAATAATTTTACATTTACATATTGGTGTTGAAAATAAAAGTGGAGGCAAAATAGCTGTACTTATTATTATTTCAACACTAATTCTCTTGAGTGTTGCAAATTGGATTTGGAAGAAATACATCTCAAATAACAAGTAAGTTTACCAACAAAAATAATTTAAATATCTGATAACAGTAGGTTTTGCCTAGATAATATCCTAATTCTATACTAATAAAAGTTATGCAATATATTAGCACCAGAAACACAACAAAAACCTTTTCTTTTAAGGATGTTTTTTTAAATGGTTTGGCTTCAGATGGAGGACTTTATGTGCCAAAACAAATTCCATCATATTCCATTCTAGACTTGGAAAAACTAAAGAATCTTTCTTACAGAGAGCTCGCAGTTAGAATTATTTTAGATTTTTGTGCTGATGAATTTAGCGAATCTGAAATCAAGGATTTAATTAAAAAATCCTATAAGAATTTTAGAGTTCAAGACGTAGTTACGATTAACAAAACTGGAAACATAAACTTATTGGAATTGTTTCATGGACCAACTTTAGCATTTAAAGATATAGCCATGCAGGTTATTGGCAACATGTATGAAAATATTTTAGAGAAGGATAAATTAAAAGTTAATGTGGTTGTAGCAACTTCCGGGGACACTGGAGCAGCTGCCATTGCAGCAATAAAAGATAGAAAAAACATGAAAATTTTTGTTTTACATCCAGAAAATAAAATATCTGAAGTTCAGAGAAAGTTTATGACAACTGTTAATTCATCTAATGTTTTTAATATAGCGTTGGGCGGAAATTTTGATGACTGTCAAAAATTTGTTAAGTCAATGTTTGCGGATAAGAATTTTAGAAGTTCAATAAATATGTCTGGAGTAAATTCAATAAACTGGGCAAGAATTATTTTTCAAATTGTCTATTATTTCTTTTCTCATTTTAAAATTGCTAAATTGAATGAGAAAATAAACTTTTCTGTACCTACAGGAAATTTTGGTGATATTTATGCTGGTTATGTTGCCAAAAAAATGGGACTTCCGATTAATAAATTAGTTATTGCAACAAACAAAAATGATATTTTAAAAAGAGTTGTAAACACAGGTCATTATAAACCTGTGAAAGTTGAACACACTGTCTCTCCTAGTATGGATATCCAGATTGCTAGTAATTTTGAAAGATTAATTTTTGATGTTAATTCTTGTAATTCTAAAAAGACCTTAAAACTAATGAACGATCTAAATGAACGAGGAGAGTTTAAAATTGAAAAAGAAGAATTAAAAAAAATTAAAGATAGTTTTTTTTCTGAAAGTCTTTCGGAAGAAGAGACTAAATCAATTATGAGTGAAATGTATAAGAATCACGGAATACTAATTGATCCACATACAGCTGTGGGAATTGGTGTAGCAAAAAAAATTTCATTAGAAGGAAATACTATTGTTTTGGCTACAGCACATCCTTCAAAATTTTCCGATGTTGTAATGGAAGCAACTGGCATAAAACCAGAACTACCAGAAAATTTGAAGAACATATTAGTTGAAAAGGAAAATTATGATAAACTGCCTAAAGATTTAGAAAAAGTAAAAAATTATATTATAGAAAGAGTGTAGGTGAAAATTAAAGAGGGAGAAAAACTTCCGAATAGCAAAGTGTTTATTTTGTCTAAAGATGGCCCCAAAGAAATATCTATGGGAGAAATTATTGGACAAGATAAAGTAATTTTATTTGGCCTACCAGGTGCATTTACCCCAACCTGTTCAGCAAAACATCTTCCAGGATTTATTAATTCTATGGATGAGATTAAAAAAAAGGGCATTAAAAAAGTTATTTGTATTTCTGTAAATGATCCATTTGTGATGGATGCTTGGGGAAAGAGTCACAACGTACAAGGGAAAATTACTATGTTGGGAGATTCAAAGGGCGAGTTTACTAAAAGTGTAGGTGCAGAATTAGATCTCAATGCAAGAGGCTTAGGAATTCGCTCCGCAAGATATACGATGTTGATAGAAAGCGGTGTTGTGAAAAAAGTTGTCGAAGAAGAAGTCGCTGGAAAATGTGAAATTACTTCAGCCGAAAATTTTTTAAAAAAATTTTAAATCGGAGTTGCTTTTTTTGCTAGTTCATCTACTAAGTCATTCATTGGATTCTTGGAATGACTTTTTATCCAGTTCCATTCTATCTGCTTAGATTTTACAAGCTCTTTAAGCTTTTTCCAAAGATCAACATTTTTGACATTTTTCTTATCAGCAGTTTTCCAATTATTTTTTTCCCAAGTGTTTATCCAAACCGTAATTCCCTCTTTTACATATGTAGAATCGGTATAAATTTCTATTTGTTTTAATGATGGCTGTTTGCCTTCTTTTTCAACGCAATATTCTAGGGCCTTAATTGCAGCGGTTAATTCCATTCGATTATTAGTTGTTAATTTTTTACCACCAAATATTTCTTTTTTATTGCCCTCGGTTAAAATTATAGCAGCCCATCCTCCGGGACCCGGATTACCAACGCAAGCACCGTCTGTATAAATTTTAATTTTCATAATTAAAAAAAATAATCTTTGTAATCCTTTACACTATTGTGAAACTCCAGTCTTTTTAAATATTCTATTGGGTCTTTTATTTTAACCAATGCACCTTCTGTTAAATTTAAATAATCAAAAACTCTTGTTAGCAAAAACCTCATGGCCGCTCCTTGACATAATATTTTTAAGGATTTTTTTTCCTCTTCTGTTAATTTTTTTATACTAGAGTATCCATCAATAAATTTTTTTGCTTTAGTTACGTTAAAGCTTAAATTTTCTTTTTGGCCTTCAAAACAAAGTGCGTTTAAGCATATTGCTATTTCAAAAACATAAAAATCATAACAAGAAAAGTAAAAGTCGATAATACCTGTTAGTTTATCATCTTTGAAAAAAATATTATCAGGAAATAAATCTGCATGAATTATTCCGGAAGGAATATTTTTAGGCCAATTATTTTCAATTTCATCTAAATTTTTTTCAATTGTTTTTGTCAAATTTAGGTGAATTCTTGAACAATTCTTCTGTACTTTTTTATAAATTTTTCTCCAAGAATTAACAGAGAGTTTATTTTCTCTTTTTCCGGTTAAATTTTTTGTTATCAAGTGCAATTTTGCAGCTTGAATTCCAATTTTATGACAATCATTTGGGTTCAAATTTTTTTTTGCAGAACCATCAAGAAAAGATACGACAGCAGCTTTTTTTCCAGAGATTTCTGTTACGTAATTTCCATTTTTATTGATAATCGGCTCTGGAGATGGAAAATTTGCATCAAAGAGATTTTTCATTAATCCCATAAAAAAGGGCAGATCTTTTTCCTCCACTCTTTTTTCGTATACCGTAAGAATAAATTTTCCCTTATCTGTTTGAATGAAATAATTAGTATTTTCTATTCCTTCTTGTATTCCTTTATAATTTAACAGTTTACCTAAATTATATTTTAAAAAAAATTCTTTTAAATTATTTTCAGATAGTTTTGTGTATATGGCCATTTATTAGTTTAAAGTTTTTGGAAGTTTAAAAGACACGTTTTCTTTTGCGATCTCGATTTCTTTTACTTCTACTTCAGCATTTTTTTTAATCGCATTAATTAAATCGAACACTAACTTTTCAGGAGCAGATGCGCCTGAGGTAATTCCTATATTTTTATACTTTTGAATGTCATTTATTTCACTTTCATTTTTAGAGTCGATTAAAAAAGTGTTTTCACAACCAGATCTCTTTGCGACCTCTACAAGTCTAAGGGAATTAGATGAATTTTTACTACCAATTACAAATAGAATATCACACAAAGGTGCAATTTTTTTTACAGCTAACTGTCTATTAGTAGTTGCGTAGCAAATATCTTCTCTTTTTGGACTTCGAATGTTAGGAAATCTGTCTTTTAATATTTTTATTATTTCGGCGGTATCATCAACTGATAAGGTGGTTTGGGTTATGTAAGCTAATTTTTTTTGATTAGATAAATAATTATATGATGTGGCATCATTTATTGTTTCTATCAAATGGACAGACCCTTTTGGAAGCTGTCCCATTGTTCCAATAACTTCAGGATGATAAGCATGTCCAATAAGCAAAATTCGAAAACCATTTTTATTTAATTGTTCAGCTTCTTTGTGCACTTTAGAAACAAGAGGACATATTGCGTCTATAAAGAAGATTTTTTTTATTTTAGCTGAATCAGGCACAGACTTAGGCACCCCATGAGCTGAAAAAATAACTGGTCGGCTTTTATCTTTTATTTCATCCAATTCTTCAATAAAAATTACACCTTGTTTTTTTAAGTCTTCCACAACATATTTGTTATGAACAATTTCGTGTCTTACGTAAACTGGAGTACCATATTTTTTAATAGTTTTTTTCACTATTTCTATAGCTCTATCTACCCCAGCACAAAAACCTCTTGGTGCCGCTAAGTGAATAGTAATTTTATTAGTCATAATTTTTTTTAAAGTTATTTATATCTTTTTTATTAATTTTTTTTTACTATACATTTATTGTCATTTTTATGAAAAAACCTACTATACCACAAAAAGACCCGTATAAAGTTAAGGTTGAAAAAGACAAAACTTATTTCTGGTGCGTATGTGGATTAACTCAAAAACAACCTATTTGTGATGGGTCGCATTCTAAGCCTTAGTTTGTTTTAATGCAATTTTAGCCTGCTCTAGACTTTTGTTATAAAGGTTTTCTAGTTTATTTTTATCAATTGAATTTTTAATTAAGTTTTCTACAGCTTCAATACTAATTTTAATGGAAATATTTTTAATATCATTTAAAGCATTTTCTTTCAGCTGAACAATTTTTTGTTCGATGCTTTTCTTTCTTTCCTCAATTATTTGATGAAATTTTTTGGTTTTTTCTATGATAGCCTTTTCACTTTCTTTTTTTGCTGTATTAATAATTTCTTTAGTTTCTTTTTTTGATTTATCAATTTTATTTTCATAATCAGAAAATAAATTTTTAGCTTCTTCTTTTAGCTTTTCAGCTTCTTCCAACTCTTTTTGAATTTCATTAATCTTATCAGTTAAAAAGTTATTTATTTTTTGTGGTATTTTTAAATAAACTAAAACTCCACAAAAAATAAAAAAAGAAATTGCTACCCAAAAAGTTGCGTCTATAGCCATAGATGCTTTTCTACCTTTTTCTTTGATATATCCTCAACAATTGCAGACACTTTGCTCATATTCATTTCTGCTCCAACAATTTGCCTTATTAGTTCGGAAGAAACTTCTACTGCTATTTTATTAATACTAGATATTGACGATTTTTTTAAATTTTTGATTTCTTTTTCGACAGACATTAATTCTTTTTCAATTTCTTCATTAAATTTTTGTTTTTTGCTTTTAATATCATTTTCCAGTTTTTTTTTATTGTCTTCGATTATCTTTTTCGCTTCTTTTTTTGTGTCTTCAATTATTTTATTATATTCACTAAGTTTTTTTTCAGCATTTTCTTTAAGCTTTTGGGTCTCGTTTAGATCACCGATTATTCTGGATTTTCTATTTTCAATAATATCAGTAATTTTGGGTAGAAATATTTTCCATATAATTATGTAGAGAATAGAAAAAATTAATATTAACCAAAATATTTGTGATGCCCAGAATTCAGTATTAAGCTGAGGCATACCTCCCTTAGCTCCAAAAGCCTGGTTTGTATTAAGTATAAACACTATGCACGAGGCAAAGTATAAATTCTTCATAATTAAAATTTTATTTAATTAAAATGCAAATAAAATTATTAATGCAACTACCAATCCAAATAAACCTGTAGCTTCGGCCAAAGCAAATCCCAAAAGTAAGTTTGGAAACTGTTTTTGGGCTGCCGATGGATTTCTCATTGCACCAGATAAATAATTTCCAAAAATAAGTCCTATACCAACACCGGCTCCTGCCAACGCGATTGCCGCAAGACCAGCTCCTATCATTTTAGCTGCTTCTAACTCCATTTTTCCTCCTTTGTTAATGGTGTAAATTTAATGCATCATTTAAATAGATGCATGTTAAAATTGCAAAAACATAAGCTTGAAGAAAGGCAACAAGTATTTCAAGCCCTGTTAGTGCAACAGAAAAACCAAGTGGTAGCCACCCACCTAGCAATCCTAGACTTATGACAAACCCACCAAATACTTTTAACATGGTATGACCAGCCATCATATTCGCAAACAATCTGACTGATAGACTAACGGGCCTGCTCAAATAAGATATAATTTCAATAACTATTATTAAGGGCAAAAGTATTATGGGTACACCCTTTGGTACAAAAAGTTCAAGATATTTAATACCGTGCTTAATAAACCCTATAATTGTAACTCCAATAAAAACAGTTGCTGCAAGCATGAATGTAACAATGATATGACTAGTTACTGTAAATGAATAGGGCAGCATTCCAATCATATTACAAAACAATACAAACATGAATAAAGTGAAAATGAACGGAAAAAATGATTTTGCACCAGACCCGGCTGTATCATTTATCATTTTGGCGATAAACGTATAGCTCATTTCGGTTATAAATTGTGTTTTAGAAGGTATTAATAATTTTTTTTTGTTCCAAGAAATAATAAAAATAAAATTGTTATTGCGCTAATTATCATAAAAAGGCTAGCATTTGTGAATGAAAGGTTGACTGTACCCAGATTTATTTCAGGACCTATTCTATAAACCTCGAATTGATGCATTGGATTTATTGCCATTTTAAGCCTCGATTATTTTTTAAAATTTTCATGCATTTTTTTTGCAGACTTTATTACATTTAAGATGCCAGCTACTACACCCATAATAAAAAAACTTATAGTTAACCACGGTCTAGTATCAAGCCAATTGTCCAAAATAAACCCTAATGTTGTGCCAACTACTACAGCCGCAACTAATTCAGTGCTAATTTTTAAAGCTTTACCCAAAGATGCGACATTTGAACCATTGTTTTTTATTTGTTTTTTTTTGATTTTTTTTTTTGCAATCTCTAAGCGAGTTGATATTTCCTTGAGATTTTTCATTATTTTTTTTGCTATTATGCAACTAGTTCCTCAGCCTTTTCTAAATCAACCGAAACTAGTTGACTAACTCCTTTTTCAGGCATTGTTACACCATACAACCTATCCACTCTCGACATGGTAAGTGCATGATGGGTTATTATGATAAATTTAGTCGTTGTAATTTTTGTCAATTCATTTAGCAAAGCACAAAATCTTGTTACGTTGGCATCATCCAATGGCGCATCTACTTCGTCCAAAATACAAATTGGAGCGGGGCTAGTTAAAAAAACTGCAAATGTTAATGACAAAGCTGTCAAAGCTTGTTCTCCTCCAGATAATAGAGTGATCGATTGTAATCTTTTACCTGGTGGGCTTACCAGCATTTCCAATCCAGCTTCTAAAGGATCGTCAGAGTCTATGAGTTCCAATTTTGCATTACCACCACTAAAAAGTTTTGTGTACACTTCATTGAATTTTCTATTAACTTTTTCAAAAGCTTCCAAAAGTCTCTCTCTACCTTTTTGATTAAGTTCGTTTATACTAGCACGAAGTTTAGCTATTGCTGAAACTAGATCTTCTCTGTCTTGTTCCATTTTATTAATTGTTGTTTTGTATTGTTCAGTTTCTTCATCAGCTCTTAAATTTACTGAGCCAAGTTGCTCCCTTTTATTTTTTTTAGCATCTAATTTATCTTCTTGTTCAATGACATTTGGAAAAGTTGTAAGACCTTTAAGATTTGAATTAATTAATAAGTTTTTCTCATTAATATTTAAGTTATTTTTTATTATACCTAATAAGTCATTTTTTCTAGTTTCAAGTCCTTCTAGAGTTGCACCCGATCTAGCCTTATTTTCTCTGGCCGACATCATCTCTTTTTCAACTATTTTTTGTTGTTTATTTATTTCTTGA
>JAESSC010000079.1 GCA_016764285.1 Pelagibacteraceae bacterium | reverse complement strand
CCCCCTCCAAGAATAACTACAGTTGCTGGATCTACCCCGGGTGCGCCACCCAATAATAGACCTCTACCTTTTTGTGTCTTTTCTAAAGAATGTGCTCCAGCTTGAATTGACATTCGTCCTGCCACAGCACTCATNGGTGCTAATAAAGGNAATTTGCCATTATTATCAGTCACCGTTTCATAAGCAATNCANACNGATTTNGATTTTATCAAACCTTCTGTTAGTTCTTTTGCTGCTGCTAAGTGTAGATAAGTAAAGACAATCTGATTTTCCTTAATCNTTGTAATTTCACTATCCAGTGGCTCTTTTACCTTTACGATAATTTCCGAGTCATTAAAGATGTCTGTAGCTTGACTAACAATTTTTGCACCAGCTTTTTTATATTGATCATTATCAAAACCAGNTTCAAATCCGCTATTATTTTCGACCAGAACTTCATGTCCATTTGAGGTAAGNACTTTAACGCTATCGGGTGTTAAACCAACTCTACTTTCTTGAGCTTTAATTTCTTTTGGGACNCCAATGCGCATTATTTTTTCATATAATTTTTGATACCAGNACGCAGTTTTTCAAAAATTTCGTCAATATGTTTTTTCTCNCATACAAATGCTGGAGCAAGGATTAAACAATCTCCTGTAGCTTTAAAATTAACCCCGGCTTCATAACATTTTTTGAAACATGTAAAACCAGCTTTTCCTGGTTTATCCTCGGGTTTAATATCAATNCCNCCCATCATCCCATAACCTCTAATATTAGATACACAATCAAGATCTTTTAAAGAAAATAAACCGTCTAAAAAATAGGGAGAAAGTTTTTTGGCTCTATTAAATATATCTTCCTTTTCAAAAATATCTTGTACTGCAAGTGCTGCAGCAACAGCTATGGGAATTCCTGAATAAGTATATCCATGAAATAATTCGACTGCTCCTTTTGGTGAAGCGTCCATTACGGTATCATAAATTTCTTCTTTTACTGCGACTGCTCCCATTGGCACAACTCCATTGGTAGTAGCTTTTGCCATAGTCAATACATCAGGTGTAACACCAAATTCTTGCGAAGCAAAAGCGGAACCCATTCGACCCCAACCAGTAATTACTTCATCAAAAATTAAAATAATCCCATGTTTGTCNCAAATTTCTCTTAAACGTTTTAAATATCCTTTTGGAGGAACCAGTGTACCAGTTGAGCCTGCTGTCGGTTCCACGATACAAGCTGCGATATTTTCTGCTCCTAAATTCGCTGCAATACGCTCGAGATCATTTGCTAATTCTGCTCCAGTTTCAGGTTGACCTCTAACGTATTTATGTTCTGGTAGATGAGTATGTCTCATATGTACAACCCCTGGCATTAAAACACTTGCAAAAGTTTTTACATTGTTAACCATTCCTCCCACAGAAGTAGCCCCGATATTCATACCGTGGTAAGCACGTTCTCTGCCAACAAAGCGAAATCTTTGACCTTGGCCTTTTGCTTTGTGATAAGCAATTACAATTTTAATTGCTGTTTCAACCGCAGAAGAACCACAAANCGTATAAAAAATTCTATTTAAATCGCCTGGTGTATGTTTTGCAATTTTTGAAGCTAATTCAAAGGACCCTCCAAAACCTTGTTGGAAAGGTTGAACATAATCAAGCTGTTCTAATTGCTTGGTAANCGCATTTGTAATTTCTTTTCTACCATGACCTAATGGGTTACAAAATAATCCTGAGCTTGCATCTATATGTGTTCTCCCATGATGATCTTTTAAATAAATTCCTTTCGCTTCTNTGATTAATCTTGGGTTATCTTTAAAATCTCTATTGGATGTAAAAGGCATCCAATGTTCTTGTAAAGAATTTGGAATATTTGTAGCGCTTGACTTGCTCATAATTTTTTTTGAAAACTTTTCCTCTTGTTNATTTAGATTATCATTTTTGCCAAAGTCATAGCTATTTAATTAATAGTCGGTAATAAATTATACAACCTACAGTAGAGCCTTGATTTAGTTTATCTAGACTTTAATTGACTTGTCAAATTATTTGATCTTAAATGCCACCGTTAATCTTTATAACTAAACGAGGGAAATAATGAAAAAAATAATAAGTTTATTACTAGGAAGTATTATTGCTCTTACCTTAAGTATATCAGCGGCTTTTTCAGCTGCTAATGAAGTAAGAGTAGCTTTCTTTTTAGAGTGGGCACTTCCAAACCAGGAAGATAAAGTTAAAAAGACTTTTGACGATGCTTTAGGAGTTCCTGTTAAGTGGACTAACTTTGCAACAGGTGGTGAGATGACAGAAGCTATGTTNTCTGGNGATATTGATATCTCTTANTCACAAGGTTTAACGCCNTTTGTAAANGCTGTTAATGCTAANGCANCTATCAAGCTTGTAGANATTGCAGTTATATATGGAATGGGCGGNACTACNTGTGTTGCAGCTAAAGGTATAGATAAAGGNAATGCTTCTANTAAATTAGATGGTCAAAAAGTTGCTGTTCCTTTAGGAACNATGGCTGACTACGTTTTCAAAGAAACAATGAGAGTTGTAGGAGCTGATATTTCTAAAATGAAAGTGGTTGATATGAACCCAGAAGACGGATCTGCAGCGCTAGTTAACGGTGACGTTGCTATGGCATGTTTATTTGGTGGTACATCTATCAAAAAAGCTCAAGAAGCTGGTTCATCAGTATTAACTGTTAAAGAAGCTCAAGATGCTGGTATTGCTGGTATTGATATTACTTCCGTAACTAACAAATTCTTAAAAGAGAATCCAGGAATGGTTAGAACTTTCGTAGAAGTAACACACGAAGCTAATACAAGATACAATGCTGGAAAATCTAATATGAACATTATAGCTAAAGATGCTGCTATGGACCTTGCAGGTACTAAAAAGCAAATGGGTGGTTTTGAATTCCCAGATGCAGCAACGATGAAGTCTAAGTATATGAACAAAGGTGGGATACTTATGACTTATTTAGATGTTATGGGTAACATGTTCGCTACGTCTGAAAACCCAGCTCTTAAGAATTACTCTAAAGTAGTTAATACTAATTATCTACCTAACTAAGAGATAAAATAAAAATTAAATAGGCGCCAATCTAATAAATTGGTGCCTTTTTTTTTAATAAAAATTCTAATATGTTATTTTTATGAGCGATCTAGTTTCTCAAAAAATAAACATGATTTTTAAATCTCCTAAAGGAAAAGGAGAAACGGTTCATGCTCTTAAAGATATAAGTTTTACTCTTAAAAAAGGTGAGCTTTTAACAGTTCTTGGCCCTTCAGGTTGTGGAAAAACAACTTTATTAAATATCGCTGCTGGATTTCTTAGACCTACTTCTGGTTCAATTAATTTAGGTGGAAAAGAAATTAATGGTCCTGGTGTTGAAAGAGGTATGGTTTTTCAACAAGGTGCTTTGTTTGAATGGTTAACGGTAAATGAAAATGTAAATTTTGGTTTACGAATGAAAAAAGAAGATCCAATTAAAACAGCAAAAAAAGTTGAAGAGTGGTTGGATATAGTTGGTT
>JAESSC010000078.1 GCA_016764285.1 Pelagibacteraceae bacterium | reverse complement strand
TTCTACAATTTGTTTGGCAATTTTCTCTATTTCACTCATGAATACTTTTAATTTATTTCTAAAGCTTTTATACCAGGTAAAATTTTTCCTTCAAGAAGCTCTAAAAATGCTCCACCTGCGGTTGATATATATGTAAATCCATCAGAACAACCAAATTTATTTATTGCTGAAACTGTATCGCCCCCACCTGCAATTGATATAAGAAATTTGTTTTTAGTATTTTCAGATATTTTCTGTGCAATTTTATTACTTCCTGCTGAGAATTCTTTAACTTCAAAATAACCCGCAGGGCCGTTCCACAAAATTGTTTTTGATTCATCTATTATTTTAAAAATATTTTGTATAGTTTTTTCACCAATATCTAAAATTAAATCTGTATCATCAATCTTATCTAAGTTTTTCAATTGACCTTTCGAGTTATGATTTTTTGCCACCAGCACATCTTGTGGCAAGACAAGATCGCAGTTATTTGTCTTACATTGTTTTATAATATCTTCTAATAAATTTTCTTGATTTTCTTCAACCATAGATTTTCCGATATTATAACCTTTATGTTTTATAAAGTTATTTGCCATAGCACCAACAATGACAATAGTTTCCATTTTTTTTATAAGATTGATTAATATACCTATTTTGGTAGAAATTTTTGATCCTCCAATGATGCAAGTGACAGGTTTTTTTGCGCCACTAACTAACATTTNTATAGTATTAACTTCCTCAANTAANTGTTTACCTGCGAACGAATCTATATGCTTTGTTATTTCACAAACAGATGTATGAGCTCGGTGAGAGCAAGAAAAGGCCTCATTTATATATATATCNCCTATTTTAGAAAGTTCTTTAGCAAAGGATTGTGTATTTAGTTCTTCTTCTTTATTAAATCTAAGATTTTCNAGTAGCAAGATTTCTCCATTAGGAATTTTTTTTGAATTTTGAATTACTTTCAATCCAATGGTTTCACTTAAAAAAACTACATTTTGATTAAGATANTGAGATAATTTTTTTGCTATTGGCTTTAAANTTAATCCAGGAACGANTTTGCCTTTAGGTCTTCCTATATGCGAAATAATTATTATTTTTGCTTTTTTGTTTATTAGAAATTTTATTGTCGGTAAAACTTTTTTAATTCGAGAAGTCTCAGTTATTGATCCATTATTTGTTGGAACATTAAAGTCAACTCTTAATAAAACCCTTTTTCCTTCTATGTTAAGATTATCATCTAAATGATTTATTTTAGCCATGACGCATTAAATCTTGCCGAAATAATTTGCCAAATCACACATTCTAGATGCAAAACCCCATTCATTATCATACCAAGCAGAAACTTTTGCCATTTTATTTGCCACAACTTTTGTTAACGAAAGGTCCACTATAGCAGAATGAGAGTTATGATTAAAATCTGAAGAAACAAGCGGTTCATTGTTTGTATCTAATATATTTTTTAGTTTTGATTTTGAAGCTTTTAAAAAAGAATTATTTATTTCTTCAGCTGTTAAATTTTTTGATGACGAAAATACAAATTCTACTAGTGACACGTTAGGTGTTGGTACTCTGATTGAGATTCCTTCTACTTTACCTTTTAATTCCGGCATAACATCACCAAGAGATTTTGTGGCACCAGTCGTTGTTGGTATTATTGAATTAGGAGCACTTCTTGATCTTCTTAAATCTTTATGAGAGTTATCCAACAATCTTTGATCTGGTGTGTAAGAGTGAATAGTAGTCATAAAACCTCTTTCAACTCCGAAATTTTCGTTTAATACTTTAACCACAGGAGCAAGGCAGTTCGTAGTGCATGATGCTGCGGAAATTACTTGATCACTAGACTTTAAACTTTTTTCATTAACTCCGAAAATAATGTTTATTGTATTTTTGCATGGCGCTGAAACAACCACTTTTTTTGCACCAGATTTAATATGTTGTGCTGATTTTTCTTTTGTGTTGAATTTGCCTGTACATTCGAGGACAACATCTACTTTATATTTTTTCCAATCTATTTTTGAAATTTCCGTTTCATGAATCATATCTATTTTTTTTCCGTTAATTTCAATTGATTTATCGGAATGATTTATTCTGGCTTTTAATTCTCCATGTATAGTGTCATGTTTTAATAAAAAGCTACTTACTTCATTACTACCTCTGTTATTAATAGCTACGATTTCTAAGTCTTTTCTATTAGTTTCAATTATTGACCTTAGTACCATTCTTCCAATTCTACCAAATCCATTTATACCAACTTTTAAAGCCATAATTATTTTCCCAGCATTTTCTTAGCTAACTTAACAACATTGTCGCTAGTTAAATTAAAATGTTCATATATTTTTTTATAAGGTGCGCTTTTTCCAAAAGATTTTATTCCTAAAGAAATTCCATCAGACCCAACATATTTTTCCCACCCATAAATACTACTAGCTTCAATTGAAATTTTTATTGAATTCTTGTCAATAATTTTTTCTTTATATTCTTTTGATTGTTTGTCAAACAATTCTTGGCAAGGCATAGAAATTACTTTTGAATTNATGTTGATCTCTTGCAACTTATTTAATGCTTCAATAGCAATTTGAACCTCAGAACCAGATGCAATTAATGTAACTTCAGGATTAAGATTAGTTTTTTTAAGCTCGTANCCTCCTNGNTTGCTCATATTTNTTTTAGNGAGCACTTCAGTGACAAATGGAATTTTTTGTCTTGATANGGCTATCACGCTGGGATTAGTACTACTTTTTAGGGCAATTTCCCAACATTCAAGTGTCTCAATTGTGTCTGCCGGTCTAAATACATTTAAGTTTGGTATTGCTCTTAAGTGGGCCAAATGTTCGATTGGTTGGTGAGTTGGCCCATCTTCACCCAATCCAATAGAATCATGAGAAAATATATAGATAACTCTTAAACCCATAAAAGCTGATAATCTTAATGCCGGTTTACAATAATCTAAAAAAATTAAAAAAGTTCCACCATACGGAAGTATGCCTCCATGAAGTGCCATACCATTCATAATTCCAGCCATAGCATGTTCCCGTA
Source organism: Pelagibacteraceae bacterium (assembly GCA_016764285.1). Classification (GTDB taxonomy): domain Bacteria; phylum Pseudomonadota; class Alphaproteobacteria; order Pelagibacterales; family Pelagibacteraceae; genus AG-414-E02. The sequence goes on along the minus strand of JAESSC010000078.1, from coordinate 1,272 downwards.
CTCCATAATGAATATAATTTCCTTTAAAATTTGAGGGTTTAATAATTGTAGAATATTTAGTTTTTGTATTGTTTGATCCGCTTAAATCAGCAGACCCCCCAACCAATTCTGGCAAATTCTTTGTGATAGCTTCTAAAATAGAAGCGGAAGATTGTCTTGAAGCTATATTTGGTTTTAAATCAAAAAATTTTCTTTTTTCTTCGTCTATAATTTTGTCAAGATTTTTTGGTAATTTTCCATTAATTACTCTGGAAAACTCATCCTTTACTTTCTTACTTTTTTTATTGTAAACAACATTCCATTTTTTTTCTTGTAAATCTCCTCTTTTTCCAATTTTTCTCCATTCACTTAGTATTTCTTTTGGAATTTCAAAAGGTTTATATTTCCATTTTAATTTTTTTCTAACCAACGCAACCTCTTCATCACCAAGCGCAGCTCCATGGGAAGATGCTTTGCCAGATTTATTAGGGGAACCATATCCAATGATGGTTTTACAGGAAATTAAACTTGGTTTTTTTGATTTTAAGGTTTTTTTAATTGCTTTTGATATTTGTTTTTCGTTATGACCATTAACTTCTTGGAAATTCCAGCCATAGCTTTCAAATCTTTTTTTGTAATTATCTGATACTGCCAATTTCGTTGAACCATCAATAGATACTTTGTTATTATCAAAAAAAACAACAAGGTTTTTTAGTTTTAAATGTCCAGCTAGACTCATAGCCTCATGACTTATGCCTTCCATGAAGTCGCCATCACTGGCAATAACGTATGTTTTGTGGTTAATTAAATTAGAACCAAATCGTTTTTTCATTACTTCTTCTGCAATGGCCATGCCAATAGCATTTGACAAACCTTGGCCTAAAGGTCCTGTGGTAGTTTCTATTCCAGATTTTTTTTTATATTCGGGGTGACCTGCACAAATAGATTTTAATTGTCTGAAATTTTGAATGTCTTTTATGGAGATGCTTTTGTATCCTGTCAGATAAAGCAAGGAATATAAAAGCATTGAACCATGACCTGCCGAAAGCACAAACCGATCTCTATTTATCCAATCGGGATTTTTTGGATTAAACCTTAGGTGGTATTTAAATAAAACTGTAGCCACATCTGCCATACCCATTGGCAAACCAGGATGACCAGAGTTAGCTTTTTGAACAGCATCGACTGATAGAAATCTTATCGCATTTGTTAAATCTTTGAAGATTGGACTCACACAAAACCTATATAGACTTGATCGCACCAAATCAATAATATGATTTTTGGATAAATCAA
>JAESSC010000077.1 GCA_016764285.1 Pelagibacteraceae bacterium | reverse complement strand
TCCCATCCATCTCCCATATTTTTACCTGATCCTGGTGCTAAAATATTTTCAGCTTTTCCAAAATGTTCATTGTTATATGCAATAACTGAAGCTCCATTTAATACAGAAGTAAGATTAATTATTTTTTTTTTTTTATTTTTTTAATTTCCATAGATCCATAAATTCTCAGTCTCGCAACACCACCATCAGGATAAATATTTAATTTAATGTGAGTAAAAACCGATTTATTTTTTATATTAAAAAAGTGATGGCTGTTTGCTTTAGTAGATTTTTTTTTTAATATTTTAGTCCATTTTGAATTTTTACTTGGAAGATTCTTTTTACTAAAACAAGCTTCTATGGAAACTTTTGTTGGTTGGTTGCCGGAAAAATAAGATGTATCTATATCAACCTTAGAAATTCTTCCAGCCTTTCCTAATTTTAAAATAAGATAATCATGACCTTTACTTCTTTTTCTTCTAGTTTCCCAACCATCCATCCATTTGCCGTGTTTATCAAAAACTCCTTCTTTGAATATAGGCGGCATTGGATTAATGATTCTACTTGCCGAAGCAAAGAATTCATCCGTCTTAAATACGACTTTAGAACCCAATCTAGATTGAGCTAAATCAATTAATCCATTTGAAAAAATACATTTATTTTTACTCATAAAAAAATTATATGTTTGAATAATTTTTTATCCAGTGCTTAGCAATATCAATTCTTTTACAAATCCATACCTCTTTATGTTTTAAAACATAATCTAGAAATCTTTTTATAGATTGAATTCTTCCTGGTCTTCCAATTAATCTACAATGTAATCCTACTGACATCATTTTGGGAAACGAATTTCCTTCATTATACAAAGCATCAAAACTATCCTTAAGATACGTATAAAATTGATCTCCACTATTAAAACCTTGATTAGTAGCAAATCTCATATCGTTATTATCGAGTGTGTAAGGAATGATTAATTGTTTTTTTTTACCTCGGGTTTCCCAATAAGGAAAATCATCACTATACGAATCGCTATCATAAAGAAATCCCCCTTCTTCTATTACCAAGTCACGAGTATTGGGGCTACAACGTCCGGTATACCAACCCAAAGGCCTTTGTCCAAAAATCTTTTTGATCGATTGTATAGCTAATTGCATGTGNTTTTTTTCTGTAGCNNNAGGAANATTTTGGTANTCAATCCATCTCCAACCATGAGANGCAACTTCATAGTNTGATTGTTTAATTGCNTCACANACATCATTATTTTTTTTCAAAGCCATACCTACTCCAAAAATAGTTAATGGAATTTTCTTTTCTTGAAATAATTCGTGAATTCTCCAAAAACCTCTTCTGGAACCATATTCATAAAAAGACTCCATNTTGATATGTCTTCCCTTAATAGGTCGAGCTCCTATGATTTCTGATAAAAATACTTCTGAGAATTTATCTCCATGTAATACACAATTTTCAGATCCTTCTTCATAGTTTAAAACTATTTGAAGAGCTAATTTTGCGTTATTTGGCCATTTTATCTTAGGAATTTTNNCTCCATAACCTATCATATTTCTTGGATAANTCTTTTTCATAAAATAAANTATTTATATACTAAATAAAAAATACAAACTTTAAAATTAATTTTTATTTTTCTAGAGCAACAACAGCAGCTGCAATAGAAGCAAGCCTTGNTTCAGCTTCGTCTGATCGGCTTGTGATTACGACAGGTGNTTTACCACCNAGAACAACTCCNGCGGCGCACGCTCCCATAAAATANATCATCATTTTAACGAGNGCATTTCCAGCCTCAACATTAGGAACAAGTAAAATATCCGTATTTCCAGCAACCTCATTTTTAATTTTTTTTATGGATGCAGATTTTTTTGAAACCGAATTATCAAAGGCTAGTGGNCCAAAAACATCTGCATTGATGTTTTCTTCTTTTGCTTTTTTAGTAATTAAATCAGCTTCAATTGAACTAGGTACACTTTCTAATACTTCTTCAGTCGCAGATAATACAGAAACTTTTGGTCTAGAAATTCCAATTTTATTTGNAAAATCTACTGCATTTCTAAGAATATGCATTTTAACTTCTAATTTGGGTAATACATTGACAACACCATCAGTAATAATAAAGGGTTTATCATCAACACCTAAAGTCATATGCCATACATGACTCAATCTTTTTTTTCCAATTAAATTTAAATCTCTTTTTAAAACAGCTTTTATCAAAACATCAGTATGGATATGCCCCTTAACTATAATTTNAACTTTTCTTTCGCTTGCTAGTTTTGCAGCAATGGGTGCGGTACTATTTTCATCTTTTTCATCAATAATTNTATATTTTGATATATTCCAACTTAGTTTNTCTGCATGTTTTCTTATTACGCCTTCATTTCCAATAAATATTGGATTGATCAAATTATGTTGAACTGCTTTATGAACAGATTCCATTGGAAATATTTCACCAGCATTAACAATANCCGCATCAACAATGCCTGTTTTTTTTGCAACATTGATTAAATTATTAGGACAGACAATTTTTTTATTTGATAGCATTAAGTTTATTTATTAAATGCCCATTCGTAAGCAGAAAGGGAAACAGCACCACCAGTGTGTATAAAAAGCACATTATCATTTTTTGTGAATTTTTTATTTTTGATTAATCCAATTAAACCTGCAAAACCTTTACCTGAATAAACTGGGTCTAATAGTATTGCTTCTTTTTTTGCTAAAAGCTTTGTGGCTTCTATCATGTCATCAGAAGGTTCTCCGTAACCCGGTCCAATATATTCATCGTATACAACAACTTCTGATTTATCTAAAATACTGCACTGAAGTTTTTCGCAAACTTGTTTTGCTTCCGTATAAACTTTATTTTCTTGGGTTGCTTTGTCATATCTAATACAGATTCCAGATACAGGAATACTGCAATTAAAATATTTTCTACCAGCTAATAAACCTGCTTGTGTTCCTGAACTTCCTGTTGCATGCACAATTTGTGAAAAATTATATTTATGATTTTCTTTTATTATTTCATTTAAACACTCTACATATCCTANNGAACCAATTGAATTTGCTCCACCTCCCGGTATAAAATAAACATTCGTACCNTGTGATTTTAAATCTTCTATTACTTTTTCGGAGTATTCTAAAAAATTTTCATTTTTAGGACATATCTTTATATCTGCTCCAAATAGTTTATCTAAAAAAACATTTCCGGAATTCATATAAGCTTCTGGCGGATCTTTAACTCTTTGTTCTAGAATAATAAGGCATTTTAAACCCATTAATGTGCAAGCGGCTGCTGTTTGTCTTGCATGATTAGATTGTACAGCACCAACAGTCACAACTAATTCAGCTTTATTTTTTATGGCGTCTGGTATTAAAAATTCTAATTTTCTAGTTTTATTTCCGCCAGTTGCTAAACCTGTACAGTCATCTCTTTTTATAAAAATATTTGGGCCTCCTAAATATTTAGTTATATTTTTAAGATGTTCTATAGGTGTTGGAAAATGTCCTAATTTAATTCTTTCAAATTTTTCTAACATGCNTNTTTATTTATGNTANTAAGNANNATATGCAAGACATATATATTGGNGANGAAGGCAAAGGATTTCCNNTAGTTTTAGTNCATGGTTTTTTAGGCTCATCAANAATGTGGGAANCNCAAATTGATTTTTTTAAAGATTATTTTAGAGTAATAANACNAGATCTNCCAGGCTNTGGTAAAAGNAATNAAGTAAAATCACACAANAGCATNCAATCAATAGCTAATTTATTATTAAACTGTCTNGAAGAGAAAAAAATNGATAAATTTTATTTATTAGGTCATTCAATGGGCGGTATGATTGCTCAAGAAATGGCAAAAAAAGGTGGAGATAAAATTTCAAAGCTAGTTTGTTATAGCACAGGTCCCAGAGGTGAAATGCCTGGACGATTTGAAACAGTAGATCAATCTAGAGAAAATCTTAAAAAAAAGGGTTTAGAAATAACAGCAAAAAACATTGCAAAGACTTGGTTTATAAAAGGAGAAAATGCAAAATATTTTGATATTTGTATTGAGGCAGGAAAACAAACTTCTATGGAGACAGCTGACAATTCGTTAGTTGCAATTAAAAATTGGAATGGTGTTGATACTTTAAAAAATATTAAAAATGAAACATTAATTGTATGGGGTGATCAGGACAAATCTTACAATTTAGAACAAATCCAAACTTTAGAAACTAATATTGAAAATAGTAAATTAATAATATTTAAAAATTGTGCTCATAATGTTCATTTGGAACAACCTGATCAATTTAATCATGCTATTAAGAATTTTTTATTATAAATTTATTTGTATCTATTTTTTTTGTTAGTTTTAAGAACTTATTTTTAGTATAAAAAGCTAATGAGTAAAATTATATCAGAAATTTCTAAAACCGGTTGGAGATTTAATAATAGTTATGCTCGCCTGCCGGAAATGATGTTTTCACGACTTAATCCAGTGCCATCAAAAGCTCCAAAATTAATTATTCTTAACGAGACTTTATCCGAGGAACTTGGTTTAAATTTTTGCGATGTTAAAGATGATCATTTGGCTTTAATGTTTGCAGGAAATTTATTACCACAAGGATCAGAATGTATTGCCCAGGCTTATGCAGGACATCAATTTGGCCATTTTACAATACTTGGTGACGGAAGAGCTATTATGATTGGAGAACATGTTGCCAAAAATAATAAAAAATTTGATATTCAATTTAAAGGCTCTGGTCAAACTCCTTATTCAAGAGATGCGGACGGAAGAGCAGCACTAGGACCAATGTTACGTGAATACATTGTTAGCGAAGCTATTCATTCATTAGGTATTCCAACAACACGTAGTTTAGCTGTAGTTACGACAGGAGAAAGTATAATTCGTGAAACCTTTTTGCCAGGAGCAATACTTACCCGTGTTGCATCAAGTCATATACGTGTAGGTACATTTCAGTATGCAGCTATTAAAGGCGATATAAATAGTTTAAAAACTTTAGTTAATTATGCAATTGACCGTCATTATCCTAATTTAAAAAATCTAAATAATCCAACGCTTGGATTATTAAATACTGTTATGGAAAAACAAATTGAACTGGTAACACATTGGATGAGAGTTGGTTTTATACATGGAGTGATGAACACGGATAATATGGCAATCTCAGGAGAAACAATTGACTATGGACCTTGTGCTTTTATGGATACTTACAATCCAGAAACAGTATTTAGTTCAATTGATCATAATGGTCGCTATGCTTATTTTAATCAACCTGGTATTACAAAATGGAATTTAACAAGATTTGCAGAGTCATTGATATTATTAATTGATGAAAACAAAGATAGGGCAATTGATATTTTAAAAGAAAATATCAATAAGTTTGGTGAAATTTATAAAAAGCATTGGCTGAACATGATGCGCAAAAAATTAGGATTAATTGGAGAAAAAACTGAAGATGAAAATTTAATTAACGAACTACTATCATGGATGAATTCCAACAATGCGGACTACACAAATACTTTTTGTTCATTAGCTAAAAAAAACATTTTATCGTTTAAAATGTTTCAAAATAATAAATTTACTGATTGGTATCAGAGATGGAAAAATCGTTTAAAAATGAATAACAAAACTATGGAGTTTTCTTTAAGTTTGATGCACGAAAATAACCCCTATGTTATTCCTCGAAATCATAAAGTTGAAGAAGCTCTAGATGCAGCTTCAAATCATAATAATTTAGAACCATTTAAAAAATTATTAAAGAATTTGAAAAAACCTTACGACAATCATTCAGAAATGAAAGATTATCAATCCCCACCTTTGCCATGTAACAAAATATATAAAACGTATTGTGGCACTTAAATAAATGGTTACTGATTAGTTTAACGTAATGTTCGAGCGAATGCTCTAATATCATCAATTAATAGCTTCGGTTGTTCTAATGCAGCAAAGTGACCACCTTTTGGCATCTTAGTCCAACGCTTAATATTGTACATTCNTTCAGCATATGATCGAGGTGGCCATGATAACATTTCAGCCGGAAATAGTGCTGCTGCAGTAGGTATCTTAATGCGATGAAAATCTTTTGGAAGAAAACGGCCTCCTTCTTCACGTCTACCGTAATAAATCCATGAGGCAGAATTAAAAGTTTTCGTTATTATATAAACCATAATATTCGCTAACAAAGTATCCTTTGAATAAACACTTTCGATATCATTNTTTTTAANATCTGACCAAAAATAAAATTTTTCTATTATCCAAGCAGCAANTCCTACNGGACTATCCATCATTCCATAGCTCAANGTTTGAGGTTTAGTTGCTTGNTGTGTTCTATAACCATCNTGCATCAATTGATCTTTTTCAAANTTAGTTTCCCAATCTTTTTCTTCTTTAGTTTGNGGGCCATNAGGATGACGCATAGTAAAAATATTTAAATGAATTGCGTTACATGTNTTTGGATGATCATAACCAAGCCAAGTAGTAATAGCTCCACCCCAATCACCGCCTTGTGCTAAATAATTTTTATAACCAAGTTTTTTAGTCATTAAATTATTAAAGATATCTGCCATTTTTCTTGGACCAATAGGACGTGATGGACGACCTGANAATCCAAATCCTGGTAAGGAAGGNNCTATTACATCAAANGCATCNTCTTCNTTNCCANCNAANNGTTCNGGATGAGCAAGTTTTTCNATTATATGAAGAAANTCAACTATAGTTCCAGGCCATCCATGANTNATNANCAAAGGCATAGGCTTAGATCCACTTCCTTTTTCGTGAATAAAATGAATATCAATATCATCAACTTCAGTAGTAAAATTGGAATATTTATTTATCTCTGCTTCGTGTTTTCGCCAGTTAAATTCATTTACCCAATACTTGGAAATTTCTTTCATGTAATCAAGATTAGTTCCGTATTCCCAACCACCATCATTAGGCATTTCATGCCAAGGATATTTTTTTACCTTGTCATAGGTGTCTTTAATAATTTGATCTGAGATATTTACTTTAAATGGTTTAACCATTATTTTTAAGAATGACTGATCCAGATTGTTTTAGTTTGAAGGTATTGATTTAACGCCTCCGTTCCTTGATCTCTACTCAATGACCCAGATTGCTTATAACCGCCAAAAGGAGTTTTGATATCACCTTCTGAAAATGTATTAATAGAAATAGTTCCACANGGCAGGTTTTTAGCTATNTGAAANGCTTTATTAATATCTTGAGTAAATACGCTTGCATGTAAACCATATTTAGAATTTTTAGCTATTTTTAGAGCTTCNTCTGTATTGTTTACTGTAAGAACTCCAAGAACAGGACCAAAAATTTCATCTTGAGCAATTGTCATATTTTCTTTNACGTTATCAAAAAGAGTTGGTTTAGCAAAAAAACCTTTTTGANTACTATCTGAAACTCCCCCATGTAANATTGANGCNCCTTCATCAATACCTTTTTGAATATAGCCATCAACCTTAGCTAAATGTGTTNTNGATATCATNGATCCCATATTNGTTTCNGTATNTAATGGATCNCCAACTTTAATNTTTTTTATTNTTTTNAANACTTTATCTAAAAANTCATCTTTNACTTTANTATGAATNATCTGACGCATATTNGCNGAACAGTTTTGNCCNCCATTCCAAAAAGCNGAGTTGATAGCATTATCTATTAANGNNTCATTTATTTTTGCATCTTCTAAAACTANNAAAGGACTTTTTCCTCCCATTTCAAGACCAATAGTTTTTAAATTACTTTCTCCTGAATATTTCATAAACAAACCACCAACCTCTGTTGATCCTGTAAATGAAACTGCATCAACATCGTTATGTCTTCCTAAAGCTTCACCAACATCACCAAAACCAGGTACAACGTTAAATACACCATCAGGGATTCCAGCTTCAGAAGCTATTTGTGCAATTCTAAGTGCTGATAATGGAGTGTCTTCAGCAGGTTTGATTATTACTGAACATCCTGCCGCTAAGGCTGGAGCAGCTTTCCATACAGCCATCATCAATGGAAAGTTCCATGGTACTACACCTGCAACAACACCAATTGGTTCTTTAACAATTAAACTAGTTATTGATGGATCAGTTGCGGAAACCTTACCAAAAGTTTTATCTATTAATTCTGCATACCATTGAAAATGTACCGGAGTATCATTAGCAACTTCATTTAAACAGTCATTAATTAATTTTCCTGTATCAACACATTCAAGTACTGAATTTTCTTTGCCATGTTTTCTTAATAATTTTGC
>JAESSC010000076.1 GCA_016764285.1 Pelagibacteraceae bacterium | reverse complement strand
ATAACAAATAACAGTTTTCCANTGATTNTTATTGCCAATTCNCCAATACCAAAAAANATATTATCGANCGATTTTGTAGANCAATTGAATATNCCTTTTAGNGTACTGANTTTAGAAAAAAAAATTGTTTCGCTTTTNGCNAGATATAAATTTAAAAAAAGTTCTTTNATTAATTTATGTGGNTATACAATAGATAAAAATAAACGNAGGATTAAAAAAAATAATTTAATACTTCAGCTTACAGAAAAAGAAATTAACTTTCTTATTTTATTTAGTCAAAANAACCAACCACTCAGTAGAAATTTTATTTTAAAAAATGTTTGGAATTATTCTTCAAAAAGTGAAACTCATACTGTTGAAACTCATATTCATCGACTTAGAAAAAAATTTTTAGAAAAATTTAAAGATAGTNATTTTATTAAAAATAATGACAAGGGGTATTATATTTGAAAAAAAAGTTACNAAATTTTATTGCCAAGGATCTATTTTCTACAAAATATAAAAAACGTNTAGTTAGANCCAAAAAAGGGAAGGGGAGTTATAAAAGAAAATCTAAAAATTTAAATAAGATCAGATAGTTTTTTTTTAGGTCTGGCACCTAGNATTTTGATTATTTCAGCAGCGGACTTTGTTCCTANTTTTAAGGATTTNTCAAATCCCATTTTATTGATAAACCCATGAACAAAGCCTGAAGCAAATAAATCGCCCGCTCCGGTGAGATCAACTACTTTTTCAATTNTTTCNGATGGTACTTTAACTATTTCTTTTTTATGAACTAANACGACCCCTTTTTCACCCATGGTGANCACAAAAATTTTATTTAGAGTAGATAGCTCTTGGATAATCTTTTCTATGTTATCGTACTCAAATAATGATTTAAATTCTCCCTCATTACCAAATAGTAAATCTATTTTATTTTTAGTTAGATCTAAAAATTCTTTTTTATATCTTTCTACACAAAACACATCTGATAATGATAAAGAAACTAAAGTTGAATTTTTGATTGCAATTTCAATTGATTTGCTGATTGCATTTTTTGCTGCCGGCGTGTCCCATAAATAACCTTCAATTAATATTAATTCGGATTGTTCTATTTCTTTATGATTAACTTCTTTTTCACTTAATTTGTTGGCAATTCCCAAATAGGTAGTCATTGTTCTCTCTCCATCCGGGGTTATAAAAACAAAACAAATGCCAGTTGAATCTTTATATGTTTCATTATTAAAATTAAATCCAACATTTTCTTTCCTTAAATTTTCAAAATATTTTTTACCGAATAAATCATTATTCAACTTTCCAATAAAATAAACTTGATTACCAAAAGAAGACAATCCAACAATTGAATTTGCTACGGAACCTCCAGCAATAAATTCAGATGGTTTAACTTCATTTTGTAATTTTTTTAATTCATCTTCATTAATTAATTTCATGGTACCTTTTTGAAGATTGTGTGACTTGAGAAAATTTTCATTAACTTTGCAAACTGCATCAACAATTGCATTTCCAATTCCCAAAGCTTTATTTTTTTTAGACATACTTTGTTTTATCTTTGAAATTACAATTTTTAAATACAACACATTTATTACATAATGGATTTCTCGCTTTACAGGTATATCTTCCGTGTAAAATTAATAAGTGATGAGCAATTTTTAAAAATTGTTTAGGGACCACTTTCATCAGATTTTGCTCAACTTTTTCAGGAGTTTTACCTGGTGCAATTAATGTTCTATTACTTACTCTAAATATGTGGGTATCAACTGCTATTGTGCTTTGACCAAAAGCCACATTGAGTATTACATTTGCTGTTTTTCTTCCTACTCCTGGTAATGCAATCAAGTCTTCAAATTTATTTGGGACCGTACAGTTATATTTGTCAATTAAGATTTTAGATAAATTATAAATATTTTTTGCTTTATTTTTGTAAAGACCAATACTTTTAATATAGGACCTTATTTTATTTTCACCGAGTTTAGCAAATTTATCTGGACTATTTGCAATTTTAAATAAATTATTAGTTACATTGTTAACACTTTTATCTGTTGCCTGGGCAGATAAGATTACAGCAATTAATAAAGTGAAATTACTTGAATATTTAAGATCACTTTTGGGTTTTTTAATTTTTTTACTTAGTTTTAAGAAAAATTTCTTAATTTGTTGAGGATGCATTAAATATTCAAAACATCTCTCATTGAATAGTAACCCGGTCGCTTTTTGGTAAGCCATTGAGCTGCGTGCAGCGCTCCTTCTGAATATAAAGATCTATCATATGCATTGTGTGTTAAATTAATAACTTCCATATTATTTGAGAAAAGCACCGAATGATTTCCAACTATTTCTCCTTTACGTTTAGAACTAAAATTAATTTTTTTACCAAAAGGAAAATTATTTTTATTAAGTGATTTTTTCCCCATAATCTTTTTTAAAGATTTTCCTCTGCCTTTTGCCGCTCCTTCGCCAAGCATTAAAGCAGTACCTGAAGGATAATCTTTTTTGTGTTTATGATGTTCTTCCATTATTTTAATTAAATATTTTGATCCTAAAGATTTAGAAGTTAATTCAGCAAGATATATTAATACGTTTATTCCTAAACTCATATTTCCAGCTTTTAGAACCGGTATAAATTTCGAAATATTTTTAATATATTTTTCTTGTTTTAGACCAAATCCTGTTGTGCCAATTACAACTTTTTTTCTTAATCGTTTGGCAATTTTTAAAACTTCTATTGTGCAATTTGGAGTTGTAAAATCGATAATTACAGAAGTATTTTTAAAGGCATTTATAGAATTTTTTTGTATTTTTAAATTTCCAATTTTTCTTTTTTCTCCTATTTTTCCTTCGGTTACGCTAACAATTTGTATCTGTTTATTCTTTTTGATTGTTTTAATTAATTGTGTACCCATTCTTCCCAAACAGCCTGTTATTGAAACTTTTAATTTTTTCATATTTTATGATTTCCAAAATCTTTTTGCTTTTTCAAAAAAGTTCTTAATACTCGGGTTTGTTTTTGTATCTTCTAATTTTTTAAATTGTTCTAGGAGATTTTTTTGTTCTTTGTTCAGAGAAACAGGAACTTCTGTTACTGCTCTAATATATAAATCACCATAATCTTTGTCTCTAATAATTGGCATTCCTTTTCCTCTCAACCTAAACTGTTTTCCATTTTGAGTTCCTGCTGGGATTTTTACCTTAGCTTTTTCACCGTCTATTGTTGGAACTTCAACTGTTGTACCTAGTGTAGCGTCAGCTAAAGAAATGGGGAATTCGTAAAAAAGATTTTCCTCAGATCTTTGAAAAATACTATGAGCTTCTATCGACACAAAAATATATAAATCCCCATTTCCACCTCCCTTTATACCCGCTTCTCCTTTGCCTGATAACCTAATTCTTGTGCCATCATCAACGCCTTTTGGTATATTGGTGAATATTTTTTTTCTAGTTTGTTTTTTCCCCATACCTCTGCATTCTTTACATGGACTAGAAATTTGTTCTCCTGAACCACTGCATTCTGGACATGTTTGCTGAATTGTAAAGAAACCTTGACTAGATCTTACCTGACCTTGACCACCACACATTGAACATGAAACTGGCTTTGATCCTGGTTCTCCACCATATCCATCACATCTTCCACATTGTTCTGATGAAGAAAAATTAATTTCNTGCTTTTTTCCATGGTAAGCATCTTCTAAAGAAATTGATAAATCATATCTCAGATCTTCACCTCTAAAACTCGAAGATCTTCCTTGCCTTCTTCCTCTTGTTTCACCAAAGCCTTCAAAAAAATCTTCAAAAATATCAGAGAAAGAAGTGGAAAATTGTGAGAAATCAAAGTTTTCAAAACCACCTCTTCCTGGNCCACCTTCAAAGGCGGCATGTCCAAATTGATCATAGTTTTTCCTTCGCTTTTTGTCGGAGAGTACATGATAGGCTTCACTTGCTTCTTTAAATTTATTTTCAGAAGCTTTATCGCCTTTGTTTTTATCTGGGTGATATTTTAGAGCTGATTTTCTGTAAGCTTTTTTTATATCTTCTGGTGAAGTTGATTTGATAACACCCAAGACTTCGTAATAATCTCTTTTTGCCATAAATTTATTGACATCTTTATATCTTTAGTCTTAGGCGCTCTTCTCTTTATCTTTTTTATCTTTATCATTCTTATCTTCTTTTACTTCCTCAAAATCTGCGTCAACAACATTGTCTTTATTCTTATCTTTACTTTCTGAACCCTTGTTTTGTTGAGCACCTTTTTTACTAGTATCTTTTTGCTGACTTTTATATACAGCCTCCCCGAGTTTCATAGAAGATTGGANNAAAGCCTGTGTTTTTTTCTTTACTTCTTCAGTATCAGTACCCTTAAGCGCATTTCTTAAATCAGAAATTCCGGTTTCTATGGCCTTTTTATCAGTATCAGAAATTTTACTTCCATGCTCTTTAAGGTTTTTTTCTGTAGTATGGATGATTGTGTCAGCTTGATTTCTAGCGTCTACTGTTTCTCTTTTCTTTTTATCNNNNTCTTTGTTTGCTTCNGCATCTTTTACCATTTTATTAATTTCTTCATCGCTAAGTCCGCCAGAGGCTTGAATTTGAATTTTTTGCTCTTTGCCTGTCCCTTTATCCTTTGCTGAAACACTTACTATTCCATTTGCGTCAATATCGAANGTTACCTCTATTTGTGGAATACCTCTTGGAGCAGATGGTATTCCAACTAATTCAAAATTACCTAGCAATTTGTTGTCAGTTGCCATCTCTCTTTCACCTTGNAAAACTCTAATAGAAACCGCTGGTTGATTATCNTCGGCGGTNGAAAATACCTGGCTTTTTTTTGTTGGTATAGTTGTATTCTTTTCAATAAGTTTTGTAGAAACAGCTCCCAATGTTTCAATTCCTAATGACAATGGCGTTACATCTAAAAGCAGAACATCTTTCACATCGCCCTGCAATACTCCAGCTTGAATAGCTGCACCCATTGCAACAACTTCATCTGGATTTACACTTTTGTTTGGTTCTTTTCCAAAAAAGGTTTTAACGCTTTCAATTATTTTTGGCATTCTCGTCATTCCACCAACAAGAACTACTTCGTTGATTTCAGCAGCGCTAAAACCAGAATCTTTCAGTGCTGTTTTACATGGGGGAATTGTTTTTTTAATTAAATCCTCAACTAGAGCTTCTAATTTTGCTCTGGTTAATTTTATATTGATATGCTTTGGTCCGGTTTTATCTGCGGTAATAAATGGTAAATTTATTTCAGTTTGTGTTGTTGAAGAAAGTTCGATTTTTGCTTTCTCAGCAGCCTCCTTAAGTCTTTGTAAAGCTAATTTATCAGTTCTTAAATTTATTCCATTATCTTTTTTAAATTCATCAACTAAGTAATTTACAATTTTGTCATCAAAATCTTCTCCACCTAAGAAAGTGTCTCCATTTGTTGATTTCACTTCGAAAACACCGTCACCAATTTCAAGGATTGATAAATCGAACGTACCACCACCCAAATCATATACAGCTATTTTTTTTCCAGCCTTTTTATCTAGCCCGTAGGCTAGAGAAGCTGCAGTGGGTTCATTAATAATTCTAAGAACTTCTAAGCCAGCTATTTTACCCGCGTCTTTAGTTGCTTGTCTTTGTGAATCATTAAAGTAAGCGGGTACGGTAATTACTGCTTTTTTAACTTCTTGTCCTAAATATTTTTCTGCTGTCTCTTTCATTTTTTGTAAAATGAAAGCTGATATTTGTGATGGCGAATATTTTTTGCCTCTTGATTCTAACCAAGCATCATTATTGTCCGATTTGATAATTTTAAATGGTACTCTTGCAATATCTTTTTTAACGTATTTATCTTCAAAATTTCTTCCCATTAATCTTTTTACAGCGAATAGAGTATTCTCTGGATTGGTTACTGCTTGTCTTTTAGCTGATTGGCCAACTAATATTTCGTCATTTTCGCCAAACGCTACTACGGAAGGTGTTGTCCTTGCTCCTTCAGCGTTCTCTAAAACCTTTGCTTGCCTACCATCCATAATGGCAACACACGAATTGGTGGTTCCTAAATCAATTCCTATAACTCTACTCATAAAATTAGCTTCCTTTTGTTGCTATATGGGCCTTTTTTTGTCGACTACAAGTTAAAAAATTATTTTTTCTCGTCATTTTTCTCACTTTTTGTCTCATTAGTTTTGGTTTCTTTATCTTTTTGCTCTCTTTTTTTGGTTACACCAACCAAAGAAGGTCTTAGCAAGCGATCTTTCATCATGTATCCTTTTTGTATTTCCTGAATAACGGTTCCAGCTTCTTTTGTATTATCTTCAATTTCCAGCATTGCCTGGTGAAAATTTGGATCAAATTTTTTGTTTAAACATTCTATTGCTTCAATACTATTTTTCTTAAAAATAGATACTAGGTCTTTTTTTACAATTTCAATTCCCTCAATAATTTTGCCTAGGTCTTTATTATTTTTTAAAGCATCATCATTTTTAAATGAATTAATTGCACGATCAATATTATCTAAAAGTGATAAGGATTCTCTCGCAAAATTAAAACCACCAAAATCAAAAGCTTCTTGTCTTTCTCTCTCAAATCGCTTTCTTTGATTTTCCGTTTCAGCNATTGCTCTNAGTANTTTTTCTTCAACTGCTTTAAGTTTATCTTCAGCNGTCTCTTCTTTTGCCGGAAAGTCTTTTTTTTCTTTTGGCTCATTTTTATGAGCCTTGCTTTTATCTTCTGAAAAAGGTTTTTCTTCTTCTTTTNTATCTNGTTTTGTCATTAGTTTGATATATGGTCACTTAAAAAAAAAATACTAGTACAAAAATGAAAAANATTAGAGAAATTATAGTTGGAACAAATAATAACGGAAAATATAAGGAAATATGNGATTTGTTGCCGAATAAAATTAAAAAATATTCCCCAAAAGAATTTAAAATTTNTAGTCCNAAAGAGATTGGAAAAAGTTTTGCAGAAAATTCTATGATAAAAGCATCATATTTTTCTAAAAAAACTAATTTAGTTTGTTTGTCGGATGACTCAGGTTTAGAAATAGAACTCTTAAAAGGGGCTCCTGGAATTTATTCTGCGAGGTGGGGCGGCATTAAAAATAATTTTGATGAAGCAATTCAAAAAGTTTTTAAAGAAATGAGTAAAATTAAAAAAGATTGGAAAAACGAAAATGCCGCNCGATTTATTTGTTGCATGACTCTTTTTTGGCCTGATGGTAAAAATTATTCGAGCAAAGGTATAGTAAAAGGAAAAATTTCGACAAAAAAAANGGGAAATAACGGATTTGGTTATGACCCACTTTTTATTCCCGATGGGTTTAATAAAACTTTCGGAGAAATGAAACCTAAATTAAAGATGTCTATTGACCATAGATTTAAGGCGTTTTTCAAAATAAAAAAATTTTTTAACTAATATACTTTAAGAAATTTTTTATCAGAAACCTTGTAAATTTTAAGTTGATGTTTGCTTAGGTTATCTTTTATAATAAACTCTCCATGAAGGCCTTTGAAACCATTTGTATTATATAATTGATCAGGTTTGAATTGGGCATCGTTATTAAACCAACAATAGTAGATCAATCCTAATGCATCATAAGCCAATATAGAGACCTGGCTAGGCTCTTCTCCGAAAGTATCTAAATATTTTTTTTTAAATTTCTTTAAGTTATCAAAATCAATAGCTGGGAAATGTAAATTTTGTAAAGCGTTTTCGTTAAAAAAAGTCTCATCAAACCATTGATTCAAGGTGAAAAAATTTACTTCGTTGCTCGAAACATCAGAAAACATAAAAGATGTTAAAACACTCTTCAATCTTTCGCCAAAATCTATCACAAGCACCGAGTCAAAATTTACTTTACCCAAGGTATGTTTTTGTTCTAATTCTTCAAGTTCTTTTTTATCTTTATACAAATCTGATTTTTCAAGTATATCAATTCTTCTTTCCAGATCTTTTTTCCTTTCTTGATAATTTGTTATTTTTTTAATTTCACCAGTTATTTTTTTTGCGCTAGTATTATAGGCAAAAACTTTATAAAATTTCAATTCACTATTGGTAATAATTTTAGCTTGACTTGTAAATTGAGATTTAGGTGATAAAAGCAAAGTATTAGAAACTTCAATTTCATCGAAATATTTTTTTAGAACGTCAATTTGTGAGATGATATTAATTCCAAAAGCAATGGTGTTTTTTGGGATTTTCTGAGTTTTGTTTGTTAATGAAATAAAAGTGATACTATTTATTTCATTAAGCCTTTCTAAACTTTCGTAAAAAATTGGACCTATAACCACTTTTATACCGAGTTCCTCAAATTCTTTGGCTGATAGATAAGTATCCAAAGCATTTGCCTTACTATCTTTAGGATAAATTTTTATGTTTTCGT
>JAESSC010000008.1 GCA_016764285.1 Pelagibacteraceae bacterium | reverse complement strand
CCACAGCGCCTTCTACCGTAGCTTCCCCTTCAACAGTTGTTTCCTCAGTTTTTTCAGGTTCAATCACAATCGTTGGCGCCACAACAGTTGCAACCACAAAATCCCTGTCCGTAATTGTTGGGACAACGTTTTCAGGTAGTTTGACTGACGAAATTTTAATACTAGTTCCAATTTCTGTATTATCTAGATTAACAACTATTTCGTTTGGAATATTTTCAGCAGGGCATTTTAGTTCTACTTTTCTCCTTACAGTATTTAAAACTCCTCCCTTTTTTAATCCAGGAGATTTATCATAATTAATAAATTTAACCGGCACCTCTAAGACCAATCTAGAACCTTTCACAATTCTCATAAAATCAATATGGCTTGGTTCATCTGACACGGGGTCATAAGTTATATCTTTCGGTAATACTTTTTCTAAGTTTCCGTCTATATTCAAGTCAACAACTTTGGACATAAAAGTTTCTGTTTTTATAATATCTCGAAGATGTAATTTTTTAAGGCTTATACTTATATTATTTTTTTTTCCTCCATATAATATAGCTGGTATAAAACCGTCAGACCGTAATTTATTAATTTGTCCAGTAGTAGTGGTCGTTCTTTTTGTTGCTTTTAAAATGTTCATAAATAGAAAGGGTGTTTTTATAATATGTTTGTAAGAAAAACAAGCAAAATTATTTGAAAAGGCTAGATACAGAGGTTGAGTTTGAAATTCTTTTTATTGCTTCTGATATCATGGGAGCAAAAGAAATTACTTCAATTTTTTTGCTTATTTTAATTTTTTTGGAATTATCAATTGTATCTGTAATGATTAATTTTTTTATTTGTGATTCTTTTATTTTGTCTACGGCACTTCCACTTAATACAGCATGAGTTATATAAACGTATATTTCTTTAGCTCCCTTATCTTTCAATGCTTTAGCTGCATTAACAATAGTCCCGCCGGAGTCTATTATGTCATCTACAATTACACATATTTTATGTTTAACATTTCCGACAATATTCATCACTTCAGATTTGCCAGGAGTTGGTCTCCTTTTGTCTATAATTGCGATGCCAACATTAATTCTTCTACTCAAAGCTCTTGCTCTTTCAACACCCCCAACATCTGGAGCTATACAAATTAAATTATTAGTTTTAATGTTTTTTTTGATATGCCTCGCAAATATAGGGGTGGCGAATAAATTGTCTACCGGGATATCAAAAAAACCTTGAATTTGACCAGCATGCAAATCAACACTTAGTATTCTATTTGCTCCAGCATCCGTGATCAGATTTGAAACCAATTTTGCAGATATTGCAGTTCTTGGAACCACTTTTCTATCTTGTCTTGCGTATCCGAAATAAGGAATAACCGCGGTTATATTTTTTGCAGATGATCTTCTTAACGCATCGATGCAAATTAAAAGTTCCATCAAATTGTCATTGACTGGATTAGATGTCGATTGAACTACAAATATACTATTACCTCTAATATTTTCATTAATTTCTACATAGATTTCATTATCCGGAAACCTTGTGATATTCGTATTCACTAATTTTAGTTTGAGGTTTCTTGCAATATCTTTGCATAACTTCAAATTACTCGTACCAGCAAGAATTTTCATGCGTTAAGTTGCTTATACAACTTTAATTAAACTTTTCAAATAAATTAAACATTTAATTAAGTCATTAATATGACAGAAATGCATCTTCCATAATCTTTTTCATTATTAAGGCAAGATCTTCTGTAACTGTAAAAAGTTTCCCACGCTGTAAAAGTATCCATTTCTATATTTTCTATATTTTTAATATTTAAATCAGATATTTTATTGTTTATAAAACCTCTCAAGTCAAAAATATATTTGTTGTCCATAATTTTTTTAAAAAACTCTTCATATTTCGGATTTTGATTTACAAACTTTTTATAAAAATCAATTTTTACCTCATAATTTCCTTTTCCAATACATGGTCCAACAACTGCAAACAAATTATCGATATTAGAATCTAATTCTTTAAATTTTTTAATAGTATTTTTAATGACTCCATTTAAAGCACCTCTCCAACCAGAATGAATACAGCCAATGATTTTTTTTTGGGGATCATATAATAGGATTGGAGCACAATCTGCGGTCAGTATACCAATTCCAACNTTTTTGATTTTTGTTACGATAGCATCACCAGGTAACTTATTTTTGATTGAACTTTTATTTTCAANATACACAACTTTGTTGCTGTGGTTTTGATTTAAAGTTATTAATAATTCATCTTTGCAACCAATTTTCTGNCTNACTAAATTGAGATTTTTTANAACATTTTCTTTTTTNTCGCCTGANCCNAGNCCACAATTCAANCTTGNATAGTGTCCTTTCGAAAAGCCATTTTTTCTTGAGAAAAAACAGTGTTTTAAATTTTNAAATTTTTGTAATTTTTTTGAAAAAAACATAATCAAAAACCCAAAGAAAATTTTCTGCCTTTNTTTTGTGCAAATAGTACTTTAAAAAGACCTCCCATTTCTCTGTAATNCAACAGTCTTTTCAGTCTATAAAACATATTCGCNTTTTCTTTAAAGGTCATTTTTTTGGATAGGATATTTGCTCTTTCTANGATACCAATTTTTTTTAAAAATTNNTTTTGAGTTGTTATTTTTTTTACATNGAGATTATTTTTTTTTAATATTTNATGAAATAGTTTGAAATTTATGTGNGATGTNATATCTGAATGACCAGGTTTTATAAAAGGATTTGTGTATCTGTGTTTTTTAACCGATTGCAAAGTGTTTTGGCTTTTTTTTTGGACGTAACCATAATCAAAAGTTAAAATACCACCATCAAATTTATTAATTTTTTTTGCTATAATTTCAAGATATTCTAACGCATTCAATGGATATTCAATAATATTGCTAAAAGAAATTAAATTTAAGTCTTGGATACTTTTTATTAAATTTGAACTCGCTTTTTTATNTAAAAATTTTATTTTTTTATTATCATTTGATAAAGTGACATACTTTTCAAAAAATAATTTTTTCTTTTTATATATCTGTTTAATAGGCAATGCATCAAAAAATTCATTACCTAGAAAAATTACAGGTCCGGAATTTATTTCCTTTATTTTTTTGATCCATTTAACTCTTCTATNATTAATCTTTGCTTTTTGAATTGTTATTAACTTATCGCTTATTTCTAATAGATTTATTTCTAAAGAATTATAAAAATTTTTAAATTGTCTAAACGTTTTTAATAAATCCNTNCATAAAGAACCATCTCCNGGNCCAAGTTCAACTAATAAAATTTTTCTTGGTTTTCCTATATGTTCCCAAAAGGCAACACACCATATTGCTAACATTTCTCCAAAAAGATTTGAAATTAAGGGTGATGTAATAAAGTCTCCTCCTTTTCCAAAAGGATTTTTTTTCATGTAATAACCAAATTTTTTGTCATAAAGCGCAATATTAATAAATTGATCCAAAGGAATAGATTTTTTTTCTTTTAGTATATTAATTATTTTGTTCATTGTTTTTGATAAGAAAGATTATGAAACAGCCAGCAAGAAAAGTTGCTAAACTTAGTAAGACCCCCATAGAAAAATAATTAAAAAAGTAACCAAGATGCTTATCAGGTTCCCTAAAGTTTTCTCCAATAATTCTTGCAATTGAATAAAAAATTAGAAAAAGACCTGAAACGTATCCANCTCTTAATAATAATTGTTTTTTTAGGGCGAAAAAATTTATTAAAATGAAAAGAACAATTCCCTCTAAAATGGCTTCGTAAATTTGCGAAGGATGTCTTGAGATGTTACCGTTGTTAGGAAAAACTACTGCCCAAGGTAGAGTGGAAATTTTTCCAAAAAGCTCGCCATTAATAAAGTTAGCAATTCTTCCTAGGAAAAGTCCTATGGGGGCAACACANCAAAGAATGTCTGTGAAATAAAAAAAGTTAATTCTTTTAATTTTGGAAAAAATAATGGTTGCAATTATTACTCCTAGTAATCCACCGTGAAAAGACATTCCTCCTTCCCAAAGTTTTAAAANCTCAAAAAGATTTCTACTGTAATACTCAAAATTGTAAAAAATTACGTAGCCTAGTCGACCACCAAGAACAATTCCTATTATCAAATAGATTATTAAATCGTCAAAGACTGTTTTCTTAATCATTGTAAAATTGTGTTTTCTTGCCATTTCTTTGATTATTTTGATCGCATAAATCCAACNTAAGATGATCCCAACAATATAGGCAATGGAGTACCATCTAATTTGAAATACTCCTAAATCTATAAATACCGGATCAAAATTATGGACTATCATTNNNAAAAAAAGATTTATTTAANAATAAAATTAAAATANCTTAAAGATATTTAAAAATANATGGAAAAGTATAATAAGTTTTTAAGGAATATAACAGAATTAATTGAAAAAGGTTTATTCACTTCAAGAGATTTNAAAAANGAAGTAGAGNATGCCCTNAAATTNAAAGTAGAAAATATTGCTAATAGATTAAATCTTGTCACTAGAGAAGAATTTGAAGTACAAAAAAAAAGGATTGAAAAATTACAAAAGAATTTAATTAAACTTAAAACCAAAAAAGGAAATAGTAGAATAAATAAAAAGATTAGAAAGGTAAAGAAACTTTAACCCTGAGTCCATTCAAAGGACTTTTTTCAAGAGAAATATTTCCACCATGTGAGCGAATAATGTCGTTAGCAATCGATAATCCCAATCCCACACCCGATTTATTTTGTCCTCTACTTTTATCAATTCTATAGAATGGTTTCAGCACATTTTGATATTCACTTTCAGAAATTCCGGGTCCATCGTCATCAATTAAAATTACCATGTTATTCATCATTTTTTTTGTAAAAATTTCTATTTTTTGTCCGTAAACTAATGCATTGTCTATTAAATTGATCAGGCATCTTTTTATTGAGTTAGGACGTATGTCCATTTCTGGATTGTCCTCAAGAAATATATTGATTTGTTTACCTTCGTATTTTTTTACTATATCTTTGATTACATAATTAAGATTCATCAGTTTTGTTTTTTCACTTTTTTGGTATTGAGCAAATTCTAAATATTCATTTAGCATTCGTTCCATTTCTTCAATATCATTACCCATTTTTTTTGCTAAGTCTTGCTGTGTTAACATAGCTAATTGTAGTTTAAGTCGCGTCAAGGGAGTTCTCAAATCATGACTTATTCCGGATAACATTTCTGACCTTTGATTTAAATGAATTGTAATTCTCTTTCTCATTTTGTCGAATTCATAACCTGCCTTCCTAATTTCTTGCGCACCAGATGGCGCAAATCCTTTGGTAGACTCTCCTTTACCAAATTTTTCTGCCGCCTTTGCCAAATTAACAATTGGACGAGTTTGATTTTTTAAAAAAANCATAGCAATCAAAATTAAAAGAAGTCCAGGCAACGTTATCCATAAGGCAAAAATACGAGCGGACGAAGGAGCAATTTTATGTTTTGGAAGAAATATTTGAAGGAAGCCATCATTATATTCGATTCTTANATCCACCAATTCTTTATATGATGTTGTNTCGAACCAATATGAGTCAAACACAGGTTTCAATTCACGCCTTAANCTTCTATCAATAGGACTAAACCACCTTTCTGTTTTTTGTTTGGGCAAAAGTTCATTTTCTTTAAATGCAATAACAAAATCAAAATTTTTATTGTATAAATTTATAATCATTTGTTGGTTATCCTCATTACCATTTTTGTAAACATCAAACATAGTTTGGATCTCGCCAACCAAAGATCGAGTCATTCCTTTATTTGCTTTTATCCAAAGGCTATCAAAAAAAACTATTGTAATAATTATTTGTAGTAAAATTATTGGCGCAGTTACTATTAATAGTGATCTGTAAAAAAGTCTTTTTGGAAGAATTTTTTTAATAAAANTATTCAATCCATAAAACATAACCTGATCCTCTAATTGTTTGTAAATATTTTGGATTTTTTGGATTAGATTCAATTTTCTGTCTTAGTCTNGTAATCATGACATCTATAGTTCTTTCCTTTGAAATATTTATAATTTTTCCAATATCATCTCTAGAAAAAACTTTTCCAGGCGATNTAAGCATTTTTTCCAAAACTTTTTCTTCTTGTGGGTTAATTTTCTTTGTTTGATTNTTTATTTTGATACTTAGTTTTTTTAAATTAATCAATACATCACCAATATATATTTCCTCTGGCAAAACGGGTACTTGAGTTTTATTTAAAATATTTTTTATCCTCAATAAAAGTTCTTTAGGTTCAAAGGGTTTTCCAAGATAGTCATCTGCACCTAATTCCAATCCTTTAATTCTATCTTGAGTTTCTCCTTTTGCTGTTAAGAGAATTATTGGTGTAGTNTTATTTTTTTTTATTTCTTTAGTTAAAGATAAACCACTTTCTCCAGGCATCATAATGTCTAAAATNAGTATATCAAATTTTACNATTTCTATTTTTTTTTGGCATCCAAAGCATCTTTTGCTGTAGTAACCAAAAAGTGATTTTCCTCAAGATATTCTTTTACCAATTCTCTTATTCTATCGTCGTCATCAACTACTAGTATATGAAAGATNTTTTTATTCATTAATAATTTTACTCAAAACATTTTTAAATTTAATTACTGAGTCAGAGTCTGAATTTTTAAGGGCATTGTAAATTCTTTTTTTTTGTTCCAAAAAAATTTCATCAAAAAGTTTTTGACCTTTTTCGTTTAAGAAAATNTGTCTTTGTCTNGAGTCTATCTCTCCTTTTTTTATAAGAACAGATTTATTTTTTATTAAATCTCTTAACACTCTATTCAAACTTTGTTTAGTAATTTTTAATTTATTTAAAAGGCCAGAAATGGTTATTCCTTTATGCCTCTCAATTATATGGATTGCTCGATGATGGGCTGTTCCNANAGAGTATTTCTTTAAAATTTTTCTTGGATCAGAATAAGTTTCTCTATACGCATAAAATATCTGCTCTATAAAATCTTTGATTTGATCATCTTTTAAATATAATAAATCTTTCATAATCTATTTTAGGTCAGTTATATTGACATATCTATTTAAGATAGATACTTTTTTGCACTAAATAAATCAATTAAGATTAAGAAATTTTTTATGGAATCTATACCTTTTGATAAAAGATCGGGCAAGATTTGGTTTAATGGCAAACCATTAAATTGGTCTGATGTAAAAATACATGTTCTAAGCCACGGACTACATTATGCTAGTTGTGTTTTTGAAGGCGAAAGAGTTTATGATGGAGAAATATTTAAACTTCATGAGCATACAGAAAGATTATTTCATTCTGCTTCAAGACTAGGTTTTGAAATGCCATATAACAAAGAATCCCTAAACAAGGCTTGTAAAGATATAGTCGCAATTCAAAAAGTAAAAAATGGATATGTTAGGCCAGTAGTGTGGAGAGGAAGTGAAATGATGGCAATTTCAGCTCAACANACAAAAATTCATGTAGCAATTGCAGCATGGGAGTGGGGTTCATATTTTGACCCNAACCTTAAATTGAAAGGTATTAAATTANATATTTCTAAATGGAGAAGGCCAGCCCCNGATACAATTCCATGGGATACAAAGGCTTCAGGTTTATATATGATTTGTACTTTGTCAAAACATGAAGCNGAAAAAAAAGGTTTTACAGATTCACTAATGCTCGATTATCAAGGCAATGTAGCAGAAGCAACAGGTGCCAATATATTTTTTAAGAACAATGATAATGAATTGCANACGCCTATTCCAGATTCTTTTTTAGACGGAATTACCAGAAGATGCGTTATTGAAATNGCAAAGTCAAAAAATATTAAAATTGTCGAAAGAAAAATTAAACCTGAGGAAATGAGTAAATTTACAGGTTGCTTTTTAACAGGTACAGCAGCAGAAATCACACCAGTTTCTCAAATTGATAAATATAAATTTTCAGTTTGTAATGTTATTAAAGATCTGTCCGAAAGTTATCAAGCTTTAGTTAGAAAAAAAACCGCAGCTTAATATTTTTAAGTTTAGTCAATTGCGTGGTGTATTTTTTTTCTTATATAATCGTAGCCTGTATAGAGCGTAAAAAAAGCGGATAACCACAACAAAATAATTCCAATTGAATGTGCGTTATAATCTGCAAAGTTANCCAGTTTGTTACCGCTTTCTCCTGTCAGTAAAGTTGCGATTGCAAACATCTGTATAAATGTTTTGAATTTGGCTAAGCTGGTAACTGGCATGGCAACTTGAACCTTGGCTAAAAACTCTCTCAAACCAGAAATTANTATTTCTCTTATCAGAATAATTATAGCAGCTATAACTTCATAATTTNTTATAGTGTCATCCATTACCAAAAGTACCAAAGCGCTTGCTACAATAATTTTATCGGCAATAGGATCTAANAGTTCACCAAGCTTTGACTCTTCTTTGTATAATCTGGCAAGTAAACCATCTAAAAAATCTGTAAAACTTGCTAATACAAATATAAAAAATGGAATCCAATCACCTAAAGCTCCTGGTAGATAAAAAGTTGATATAAATATAGGAACCAAAATGATTCTGCCTATAGTTAAAATATTTGGTATTTTAAGTTTCATATTTTTTATTAGTTATGAAAAAAATCATGTATTTTTTGTGCCACAGAAGTTTCAATACCTTCTACNTTTTTTAAATCATCAAAACTAGCTGATTCAACTGCTCTGGCNGATCCGAAATAATTTAATAAAGCTCTTTTCCTTGTTCTACCAATACCATTTATTTGATCCAATAAAGATTTTGTTAAGCTTTTCTTTCTTTTCATTCTGTGACTACTTACAGCAAATCTATGNGCTTCATCTCTCAATCTTTGAAGAAAAAACAACAAAGGTTCTCTTTTATTTAATTTAATACTATTGCTTTTGTGTATGAAAGTTTCATCACCTTTATTTCTATTTTTGCCTTTGGCAATAGCTATTATTGGAATATCATGGAAACCGTATTCGTCTAAGATTTTTCTGCCGACTGAATATTGTCCTTTTCCACCATCGACAATTACTAGATCAGGAATTATTACATCTGTTTGTTTTTTATTTTTAATGATTTTAGAAAATCTTCTTTCGAATACTTCTTTTAACATTCCGTAGTCATCTCCACTNTTAAGTTCTTTATTTTTNATATTAAATTTTCTGTATTGTTTTTTAATAAAACCTTCTGAACCAAANGTAATTAATGCACCAACAGAATTAGATCCCTGAATATGGCTATTATCATACACTTCTATCGTTCTTGGTGAGATATTTAATTTGAATTTATCAGCGACTTGATCAAGAAGTTTAATATTAGTTTCAGACTCAAAAATTTTTCTNGTTAAAGCTTCTTTCGCATTTTTTTCAGCCATTTTTGATAACTTTAAAGCATTACCCCTTGTGGCAACTTTTATGGATATAAATTTTTCTTCTTTTTTTTCGAGGGCANATTTAATTAAATTTAAATCGTTAATTTTTTTATTTAATAAAATTTCAGCNGGTACGTTTTTATTTTCATAAAATTGAGTAATAAATGAAGTTAAAACTTCTTCNGCAGTATGAGATTGGTCATGNGAAGGAAAATAAGATTGATTACCCCAATTTTGTTTAGATCTATAAAAGAAAACCTGGATACAGCTTTTGCCTGCTTCTTGGGAAATAGATATTACGTCTGCATTATCAAGATTTGTAGAACTTATATATTGAGATGTTTGAATTTGAGTTAATGCCTTTATTCTGTCTCTATAGGTAGCAGCTTTTTCATAATCCATTTTTTTACTACTTTTTTCCATCTCAAATGATAATTTTTTTTGAATACCTTTTGATTTTCCTGAAAGAAATGATATCGCGTCTGACACAAGTTTAGAGTATTCGGTTTTACTTAGGTAATTTACACAAGGTGCCGAACATCTTTTAATTTGATAAAGGATACACGGTCTATCTCTATTTTTGAAAACAGAATCANTGCAAACTCTCAACAAAAATACTTTCTGTAAAATTTTTATGGTCCAGTTTGCTGAGCCAACAGAGGCAAATGGACCAAAATAATAACCATTCTTATTTTTTTTTCCTCTATGTTTTGATAACTGAGGCCAATCACAATCCTTTTCTATAAAAATATAAGGAAAAGATTTATCATCCCGCAGGAGTACATTAAATTTAGGTTTAAACTTTTTAATTAAATTTGCTTCTAAAAGCAACGCTTCGGCTTCACTGTTAGTTGTTATTATTTCTAAATTCTGCGTTAAAGCTAACATTCGTTCCGTTCTTGTGGGTTGGTTTTTATCTAATGCGTAACTTTTCAATCGATTTGGTAGGTTTTTGGCTTTACCGACATAGAGTACTTGATTTTTTTTATCAAGCATTCTGTATACTCCAGGACTATTAGAAANTAATGGAATTTTTTTTCTAATTAACTCTTTTCCAAAATCAAGATCCCTCATAATCACTTCTACTTTTAAAGACTTCTACNCCAACNGAATCAGCATTTTTTATNGCATCAGGTTTTTCTATTTTGATTTTTNCAGAATTTATTCTTTTGTCTTCAAATATTTCTTNAAAAGAATCCTCAGCTAAACTTTCTAAAAAATTATANTGTGTACTTTTGGTAAGATTTTCTATTTTGGTTATAATTTTTTCATAATCTATAATGCTTCTTATATCTTTTTCATCAGGTATTGTATTTTGATTTACATCAATGACTATATTAAATTTTATTTTTTGCTTNTTAATTTTTTCGTGGTNGTGAATTCCTATTATTTCATGAACAATAAAATCTTTTATAAATACAGTTCTTTTAACCGAATTTTTATTTTTTTCAGGTTTTAGTTCTATAATTTTAAAATTATTCTTTTTCATCTTTCTTATTCCACAATAAATTTTGGCCGCCATCAACAGCTATAATCTGTCCAGTGATAGAATTATTGTTGATTAGGAACTCAACAGTATTGCAAATATCCTCTAAACGAACAGATTTTTTAAGCAATGTAGATTTTAACTGATTTCTAAAGTGTTTGTCCGTTTGTCTTTTACTTTTTATTGTAGGTCCAGGAGCAATACCATTAACTTTTATATTTGGTGCCAATCTCATACTCATAGTTTTTGTCAAAGTATGTAAGGCGCTTTTACTAATAGTATACGACATAAAAAATGGTGTAAGTTTGAATATTCTTTGATCAATAATATTTATAATGTTCGAGGTAGTTTTCTTTGAAGTTTGTTTTGCAAATTGTTTAGTTAAGATTGTTGGGGCAAGAAGGTTTACATTTAAATGATCGTTCCAGCTTTTAAGTGTAAAATTAGAAATATCATCTTTTTCAAATAATGCTGCGTTATTTATCAGGCAATCAATTGTTCCCAACTGTTTTTTCGCTAATGGGATAATTTTTTCAACTTGTTTTACATTTTTTAGATCAGCTTTAATTAAAGCTACTTTTACCCAATTTTGTTCAATTATTTTTTTTAGATTTCGAGCTTTTNATGATGATTTAAAATAATGAAGNGCAATATTCCAACCTCTTTCAGCAAAATGTAGCGCTATTGCTTTTCCAACTCTTGTCGCTGCTCCCGTAATTAATAGATTTTTATTTTTCATTTCTTTCTTTTTGGTCTTGTTCCAGGTCTGCCTTGAGTTGATCTTCCTTCGGGATAAATTTTATTTTGCAATTTAGACTGTCTAATTTTGGGATTAATGCCAATCTCTAATTCGCTTGCTTCTAATTTTCTTATTTCGTCTCTGATTTTAGCCGCCTCTTCGAATTCAAGATTTTCAGCAGCTTCTTTCATCTTTTTCTTAAGAGATTTTAAATGTTTTTTTAAGTTATGACCAATTGAGGTATCAATATCAATTTTTGTGTAATCTCTTTCATAAATACTTCCTAAAATATCCGATATACCTTTTTTAATTGATGTAGCAGTAATGTTATTTTTTTTATTATATTGTAACTGCAGTTTTCTTCTTCTATCAGTTTCTTCAATCGCTTTTTTTATGCTTTTAGTTTTTTTATCCGCATACAATATTACTTTTCCTTCAAGATTTCTTGCGGCTCTTCCCATCGTTTGAATTAAAGATCTTTCAGATCTTAAAAAACCTTCTTTGTCGGCATCCAGAATTGCAACTAAGGCACACTCTGGAATATCTAATCCTTCTCTTAATAAGTTGATACCTACCAAGACATCAAAAACTCCCATTCTTAAATCTCTCATGATTTCAATTCTTTCCAAGGTATCTATATCAGAATGCATGTATCTAACTTTTACTCCATTCTCATGTAGGTATTCTGTCAAATCTTCAGCCATTTTTTAGTTAAAGTTGTTACTAATGATCTAAAATTTTTTTTAGCAACTTCTTTACATTCTGCTAAAAGATCATCTACTTGATTTTTTGCTGGTCTAATTTGAACTTCAGGATCGCATAGTCCGGTGGGCCTTATTACTTGATCAACAAATTTTCCCGAAGTTTGTTGAAGCTCCCATGGACCTGGAGTTGCCGATACAAAGACTGTTTGAGTTCTCATTGAATCCCACTCCTCAAATTTAAGTGGTCGATTATCCATACATGATGGCAATCGGAAACCATATTCAGACAAAGTTTTTTTTCTTGTGTAATCTCCTTTGTACATTCCATTTAATTGCGGGACTGTTACGTGACTTTCATCGACAAATATTAAAGTGTTATCTGGAAAATATTCAAATAGAGTAGGAGGAGGCTCACCAGGCTTTCTTCCCGTCAAAAATCTAGAATAATTTTCTATTCCAGCACAAGTTCCTGTAGCTTCTATCATTTCTAAGTCAAAACGAGTTCTTTCCTCTAATCTTTGGGCTTCTAAAAGTTTATTTTCTGATTTATGTTTTTCTAGGGTAATTTCTAATTCTTTTTTGATTTCTTTGATTGCTTGTTCGATTGTAGGTCTTGGCGTTATGTAGTGACTATTGGCGTACAATTTAATTAAATTTAAATCATTAGTTTTACTGCCTGTCAGAGGATCGAATTCAACTATACTTTCTATTTTGTTTCCAAATAAGGAAAGTCTCCACGCTCTATCTTCTAAATGAGACGGAAAAATATCTAAATTATCCCCTCTAACTCTAAATGTGCCCCGATGAAAGTTTTGATCATTTCTTTTGTATTGAAGATCAACCAGAGTTTTTATAATTTGTTCACGGTTATGTTCATGATTTTTTTTGATACCTAAGGTCATTTTACTGTAAGATTCGACTGATCCTAAACCGTAAATACAAGAAACACTTGCAACTATTATTACATCATCCCTTTCAAGAAGTGATCTCGTAGCTGAATGACGCATTCGATCAATCTGTTCATTGATTGAAGCTTCTTTTTCTATATATGTGTCAGATCTTGGAACATAAGCTTCTGGGGTGTAATAATCATAATAAGATACAAAGTATTCAACAGCATTATTAGGAAAGAAAGTTTTCATCTCACCATATAATTGAGCAGCCAAAGTTTTATTTGGTGCAAGAATTAGAGCTGGTCTATTTAAAGCCTCAATTATTTTTGCCATAGAAAAAGTTTTACCCGAACCTGTTACGCCTAATAGAACTTGATCATTTTTTTTATTTTTTATTCCAGAAATAAGCTTTTTTATAGCTTCCGGTTGATCTCCCGCAGGACTAAAATCGCTAACTGCAGTTAATTTAATGCCACCTTCTAACTTTTTTCCAAATAAAAAATCTTTACCAATTGGATCAGATGATTTTTCTTGATATGTATTTTGCATTACAGTTAATAATAACTTAATAATTTTTAAATATAATAAGATTAATGAGCATAGTATCCAATTCTTTAAAAAGAATTAAACCATCACCTACAATAACGGTGGCCCAAAAGGCTAGAGAATTAAAGGCTGCAGGTAAAGATGTAATTGGATTGGGTGCTGGAGAACCAGATTTTGATACACCCGAAAATATTAAAAAAGCTGCAATTGACGCAATCAACAGGGGTGAAACAAAGTATACAGCAGTAGATGGAACCCCGGCTTTGAAAAATGCGATAATTGATAAATTTAAAAAAGAAAATAGTTTGATCTACTTATCCGAACAAATTTCTGTAGGTGCTGGNGGCAAACAAGTAATCTTTAATGCTATGCTTGCAACAATAAATCCTGGGGACGAAGTTATTATTNCTGCTCCTTATTGGGTATCTTATCCCGACATAGTTCTTTTNGCAGGTGGNANACCAAGGATTATAANGTGTTCNGAAAAAAATCAGTTNAAAATTANNCCAANTGATTTANAAAAAAATATTAGTAATAAAACTAAATGGNTAATAATAAATTCTCCTTCTAATCCCACAGGNTCTTGTTANACACAAAAGGAACTTGAAGTTTTAGGAGAGGTATTAAAGGAGAATAAAAATGTATTTATTTTGAGTGACGATATTTACGANCATGTGATTTATGATGGTTTTAAATTTTTTACTATTGCNCAAATTAAAGNATTAAAAGANAGAACTCTTACGATGAATGGTGTTAGCAAANCGTANGCTATGACAGGNTGGAGAATAGGTTATGGTGCTGGNCCTACAGAAATTATAAAAGCAATGGCAAAATTACAATCTCAATCAACAACAAATCCTTCNTCTATTAGNCAAGCTGCNGCTGTCGANGCTTTNAAAGGAACTCAAGATTTTATCGTTAAAAGAAATCAATCTTTTAAAGAAAGACGAGATTTTGTAGTTNAAGCTTTAAATAAAATTGATGGTATTTCTTGTTTAAAACCTAATGGAGCTTTTTACGTATTTCCTAATTGCTCAAAATGTTTCAACAAAAAAGATAAAAAGGGAAAAATAATTAAAAAAGACTTAGATTTNGTTAGCTCTCTTTTAGAAAATTANCAGGTTGCTGTTGTNCAGGGTTCAGCATTTGGTTTAGAGGGTTATTTTAGGATATCTTATGCAACTTCAATGGATAATCTCAAAAAAGCTTTAGATAGGATTTCCAACTTTTGTAAAAGCTTAAGTTAAGTTAATTTTGTTTTGAAAGAAATTTTTCTACTTCAAGAGCTGATATACATCCCATACCTGCAGCCGTTACTGCCTGTCTAAAAATTTTATCTTTAACATCTCCGGCAGCAAATACTCCTGGCATGTTTGTTGCAGTCGAATCTGGTTTAGTAATTAGGTATCCTTCTTTATCCATGTCTAATTGTCCTTTAAATAAAGATGTTGCTGGATCATGTCCTATAGCTATAAACAAGCCGTGAATACTGATCTCAGTAATTTTATTCGTTTTTAAGTTTTTGATTTTAATTCCAGTTACACCTTTAGGATTTTTATTGCCCAAAACTTCCTCTAGTACGGAGTCCCAAATAATTTCAATTTTTTTATTTTCCATTAATTTTTTTTGTAGCATTTTTTCTGCACGAAACTTGTCTCTTCTATGAATTAGTCTTACTTTTGTTGCAAATTTGGTTAGGAAAAGTGCTTCTTCAACAGCAGCATTTCCTCCGCCAATCACTGCTACTTCTTTATCTTTGAAAAAGAAGCCATCACAAGTAGCACATCCCGAAACGCCAAATCCTCTATATTCTTGTTCAGATTTTAAATTTAACCACCTTGCTTGAGCGCCAGTTGAAATTATAATTGAATCACCAGTATATTCTTGTCCACTGTCACCTATGGCTCTAAATGGTTTTTTGCTTAGATCAACTTTTTTTATATGATCTTGAATCATATCTGTTCCCACAGCTTTTGCCTGACCTTTCATTTGTTCCATCAGCCAAGGACCTTGAATGACATCGGTATACCCAGGATAATTTTGTACATCTGTTGTAGTAGTCATTTGTCCTCCAGGTTCGGAACCATGTACTAATATTGGTTCCAGCATTGCTCTTGCAGTATAAATTGCAGCTGTGTATCCAGCGGGACCAGATCCTAAAATTAATACTTTCGAGTGTTTTTTAGAGTTACTATTCATCTTTGAAAATACATATAATCACTTCTGAGCAGATTTAAAGTTCTTAACTTATACTTAGTTTTATTCAAAAGTGTCGTTGGATTGTTGATTAACTCTGACAAAAGTTGTGCACTTACTTAGCTGTTTTAGAGATGGAGCTCCTACATAAGTACAACTACTTCTAAGGCCACCCAAGATATTTAAAACAGTATCTTTAATTTTTCCACGATATTTTAATTGAACCTTTTTTCCCTCACTACTTCTATAGTCAGCGTGGCCGCCATAGTGCTTATCCATTGCAGTGTCTGAGCTTGATCCATAAAACTCAATAAATTTTGATCCGTTTTTTTTAATTGTTTTCCCACCACCTTCATCATGACCTGCAAACATACCACCTAACATAACAAAATCAGCTCCTGCACCAAAAGCTTTTGCTACATCGCCAGGGCAGGTACATCCACCATCAGCGATGATATGAGCACCAAGTCCATGTGCTGCATCTGCACACTCGATAACCGCGCTCAGTTGAGGATAGCCCACACCTGTTTGAATACGCGTTGTGCATACACTTCCAGGGCCTATACCTACTTTAACAANATCTGCTCCATTTAAAACTAACTCTTGTGTCATATCGGCTGTAACCACATTTCCAGCAATTATAGTCTTAGTAGGATATTTTTCTCTGACAGAACTAACAAATTTACTAAAATGATCAGAGTATCCATTTGCAATATCGATACAAATGAACTCGAAAAAACTATATTCCTTTAAAATGTTATTGATTCTTTTGTAGTCTTCTTCACCAGTTCCGCAACTAAGTACAATATGAGGATAAATTTCTTTAATTCTTGAACAACGTTTGATCATTTTGGTATCGTGTTGTTTAGTTAAGCAAGTCATTAATTCAAATTTAGCTAAGTTTTTAGCAATTTCTAACTCACCAACTCCATCCATATTGGCGGCGATAATGGGAATTCCTGACCANTGATGATTACTGTANTTAAATNTGTAGGTGCGTTTAAGTTCTACGTCTTTACGNCTNTGNAGNGTACTNCGTTTAGGCCGAAACANAACATCGGCATAATCCAANTTNATATCTTCTTCAATACGCATATTTCCATGGAAGATGTATAAAGGTTTATCAAATTAAAGAAAACCTTTTATTATGCTGTGGATAAGCAAAATATAGAAATATATATAAAGTATTTATGAAAAAATTGAAAACCTTACTTTTNACCGAGGGTATGCACGGAATGATTAGTCAAGTAGAAGGTATGGCTAGAGCACTAAATACTGAATTTGATCATAAAATTGTAAGATTGAGTTTTCCATGGAATTTAGTTCCTCCCAAACTAACTCCAATTTCAGAGATAATCTTAAAAGATAAAATTTATTTAATTGAAAACGAAATTACAGATTTGATAATTTCATGCGGAAGAAAGAGTGTTGTTCCATCTATTTTACTTAAAAGAAAAAATAAAAAAATATTTTCAATTCACATACAAGATCCAAAAGTAAATTTTAAAAATTTTGATGTTATTGTTGCTCCAGAACATGATAATTTAAAAGGAGATAATGTAATTAGCTCAAAAGGTGCAATACATTANATAACCCAATCTNACCTTGAGAAGGCTAAACCTTATTTAATAAATAAAGTNAAAAGTCAAAAAATAGTTTCACTAATTTTAGGAGGACCAAATAAGTACTATAGTTTTAGCAACNAAGAATTAANTAGGAGTATTTAAAAAAATCAAAACNAATTTTATATCNGATGGATATAAAGCTATTATTATTCCATCTTTGCGGACACCAAAAAGAATTATTGATCTAGCAATCAATGAATTTGATTCTAACAATTTTGTTGTTAATTCTGTAAATAAACAGGCCTATCTATCTGCGNTAGCNCTNGCAACATGCATAGTTGTTACATGTGACTCGACCTCTATGATTTCGGAGGCTGCGGCTTCTGGAAAACCCATATTTGTTGCTCATATGGGATCAAAAAAAAATAACTATAGATTCAAAAGATTCTTTCAGTTATTTAAAGAAATGGGAATTACCAGAGAATTGGGTGAAAGAGTTCAAAACTGGACATAC
This sequence comes from Pelagibacteraceae bacterium, assembly GCA_016764285.1. GTDB lineage: Bacteria > Pseudomonadota > Alphaproteobacteria > Pelagibacterales > Pelagibacteraceae > AG-414-E02. The sequence goes on along the minus strand of JAESSC010000008.1, from coordinate 10,692 downwards.
AATAAACTTGATGAAGCAGAACGAATAGCAGCAATGATAAATAAAAAATTAAATAATTAAGATTATGGAATTCTTAAATTCTTTAAAAAAAAGATCAAAACACTATAGNTCACCCTTTGATCACTGGGAATTAAATGAGCCTTTAAACAAAGAAGCGCTTAAAGAAATATGTAAAACAGAAATTACGGATTTGACAGAAGCTAATATAAATTATGATGGAACACGCGCCATCGATGGTGGGGNTGGTGAATTTAGAAAAGGGATATCAACTGGAGGCAAGGCCATAAAGTTTAGATGTTTTATTGAAAAAGATAACTCAAAAGATTTTCCTCATCTGACAAATTTAATAGAAGAACTTAGATCAAAAAATACCTATAATTATATAAGTGAGTTGATAAAAAAAGATCTTTCAAACTCGTATGTTAGGGTTGAAATTATATGTGATCGCCAAGGATTTTGGTTGAAACCGCACTGTGATATTGAAGAAAAATTAATATCTAGTCTCATATTTGCAAATCCATTTAATGAATCAGAAAATTTAGGAACAGATTTATACGATGAAAAATTAAATAGGATAAAAACTGTTCCTTATAGGGATAATTATGGTTATTTTTTTACCAGTGGANCAAACACATGGCATGGAATGGAAAAAAAAGATATTAAAAAAGAAAGAAGATGTTTGCAGATTAACTACGTAACTTTCAAAACGGATTGGAAAGTTAAATCCTAAAGTTCCTGGATAGCTTTTACTTTTATTTCATTATTTTTTAAAGAGTCGATAGCTTGTATACAAGCATTTGCTGCNGCCAAAGTTGTACAATATGGAATTTTATTTATAAGCGCAGATCTTCTCAAAGAATATGAATCACTGACAGATTTTGCTCCCTCAGTTGTATTTATTACAAGNTCTATATTTTTTGCATTTAAACTTTCGACAATGTGCGGAGAACCNTCNCTCACTTTATTAATTTTTTTGCAATGTATGCCATTACTATTTAAATATTTTGCAGTTCCTGAAGTTGCGCATAATTTAAAATTTAGTCCTTTCAGTTTTTTTGCAAAATCTAAAGCGTTTTTTTTGTCTTTATCTTTAACGGAAATAAANGCNGTTCCAGANACAGGCAACGAATTACCACAAGCCATCTGACTTTTTGCAAAGGATAATCCAAAATTTTTATCAATTCCCATAACTTCCCCAGTAGATTTCATTTCAGGACCTAACAACACGTCAACATNTGGAAATTTGTTAAATGGGAAGACGGCCTCTTTAATCGCAAATGTATTTTTATTTCCTTTTTTCAAATTAAATTTTTCNATCTTTTCNCCCNNCATTANTNNTGCAGCTATTTTAGCNACCGGNATACCAATTGCCTTTGATATAAAAGGTACGGTTCTGCTCGCTCTTGGATTTACTTCTAAAACATAAATTTCGTTGTCCTTTATTGCGAATTGGATATTGATAAGACCCACTANTTCTAAAGCTATTGCTAATCTAGTTGTTTGAGACTCAATCTCGTCAATAATTTCTTTTTTTAGTGAATAAGGTGGTACAGAACACGCCGAGTCTCCCGAATGTATACCAGCTTCTTCTATATGTTCCATTATGCCAGCAACAAAAACTTTTTCTCCATCTGCTATTGCATCGACATCTACTTCAATTGCATCATTTAAAAATTTATCAATCAATACAGGGTTACTACCTGATACTTTTATCGCTTCATCAATATATTTATTTAATTGATTTTCATTATGAATTATTTCCATAGCTCTCCCGCCTAGTACGTACGAAGGTCTAATGACTACCGGGTAACCTAATGATTTTGTTATATTAATAGCATCCTTTTTTGATTTTGCGATACCACTTTCAGCTTGCTTAAAATTTTCTTTATTCAATAAGTTTTTAAAACGTTCTCTATTTTCTGCTAAATCTATGGAACTATATTGAGTTCCTAGGATGGGAANTNGNTTTTGATNTAACGCTTTTGCTAATTTTATAGGTGTCTGTCCACCAAATTGAGTAATAATACCCAGCAAATTTCCATTTGATTGTTCTTTTTTAATGATATTNATTACATATTCTTCTANNAGNGGTTCAAAATATAATCTGTCGCTAGTATCGTAATCAGTCGAAACTGTTTCTGGATTACAATTAATCATTATTGTTTCATAACCAGATTCTTTCAAAGCATAACTTGCTTGGCAACAGCAATAGTCAAACTCAATTCCTTGTCCTATTCTATTTGGACCTCCGCCGAGTATAATAATTTTTTTCTTACCCGTAGGTTTGGATTCACAAATTGATGAACCAACTNCATCTCTTTGATAAGTAGAATACATGTAAGGGGTTAAAGATTTAAATTCTGCAGCACACGTATCTATTTTTTTATAAACAGATAACACGTTAAGTTTTTCTCTTAAATTTTTTACACTTTCAGCACTTATTTTAGTTAATTNTGCAATTTTTTCATCGCCAAAACCAATTGATTTTACGTAATTCATTTCATTTGTGTTTTTCGGTATTCCAAATTTTATGAGAATGTTCTCAACATCAATAATTTCTTTAATTTGTTTTAGAAACCACATGTCGACTTTTGTTTTCTTNTAAATTTTATTTATATTTATTTTGTNTCTAAACGCATCTGCAATAACAAGAAATTTATTTGGGGTGTTTTTTTCTAATTCTTTATAAATCTCTTTTTTTGATAAATCTTTTATTATATCAAGACCTTTTAGACCCGTTTCCAAAGAGACCAAGGCTTTTTGAAACGACTCTTTAAAATTTCTTCCTATAGCCATAGCCTCGCCTATGGATTTCATTGAAGTTCCAAGACTAGCTTCCGTTTTTTGAAATTTTTCAAATGTAAATCTAGGTATTTTTGTTACAACGTAATCTATGGTGGGTTCAAAAGAAGCTGGTGTTGATCCAGTTATTTCNTTGGTAAGTTCATCCAAAGTATATCCAATTGCCAATTTAGTTGCTATTTTCGCAATTGGGAAACCTGTAGCTTTAGAAGCCAAAGCAGAAGACCTTGAAACTCTTGGATTCATTTCAATTATTACCATTCTGCCATTTACAGGATTAATCGCAAACTGAACATTTGAGCCTCCAGTTTCAACACCGATTTTTCTTAAGCATGCAATAGATGCATTTCTCATTATTTGAAATTCTTTATCTGTTAATGTTAAAGCGGGAGCTACCGTTACAGAATCTCCAGTATGGGTGCCCATTGGATCGACATTTTCGATAGAGCAAATAATAATACAATTGTCATTTTTATCTCTTACCACTTCCATTTCAAACTCTTTCCAACCCTCAAGACATTCTTCAATCAAAACTTGGTTTTTGGGAGATTCAAATAATCCATTTTTAACTATTTCATAATATTCTTTTTTCTTATAGGCGATTCCTCCACCTGAACCTCCTAATGTAAATGATGGTCTAATTATCGCAGGAAGGCCTACTTTTTTAAGGGCATTTTTTGCGTGTTTTAATGAAGTAATTATTTTGGATTTTGGCAGATCAAGGCCAATATCTCTCATACATTTTCTAAATTTATCTCTATCTTCAGCATTAGAAATTGCTTTTGATTTAGCTCCAATCAGTTCTACTTTATATTTGTCTAATATTCCTTCTTTCTCAAGTTGCACTGCCATGTTTAAGGCTGTTTGTCCTCCCATAGTAGGCAAAATTGCAGATGGCTTCTCTTTAAGAATTATTTTTTCTAATATTTCTACTGTTATTGGTTCAATATAGGTTTTATCAGCCACATCAGGGTCTGTCATTATAGTTGCTGGATTAGAATTAATTAATATTACTTTGTAACCTTCATCTCTAAGAGCTTTGCAGGCCTGTGTACCTGAATAATCAAATTCGCAGGCCTGACCAATTACTATTGGTCCTGCTCCAATTATTAATATTTTTTTAATGTCTTTTCTTTTTGGCATACTTCTTATGTTTTAAAACATTATTTATAAATTTTTCAAAAAGATATTTGCTATCATGTGGTCCGGGACTTGCTTCCGGATGATATTGAACTGAGAAAACAGGTTTATTTTTTATTTCTATTCCTTCTATTGATTTATCAAATAAAGATGTGTGAGTTATCTTAACTTTGGTGATTAGATTATTTGCTTCAACTTTAAATCCGTGGTTTTGGCTGGTGATTTCAACCTTTTTAGTTATAAGATTTTTTACTGGGTGATTGGCCCCTCTATGGCCCAAATGCATTTTAGAAGTTTTAGCACCCAAGGATAAAGCTAATAGCTGGTGGCCAAGACATATACCAAATATTGGTAAATTGCTTTTTAAAAGTTCTTTAATGATTGGAATAGCATATTTTCCTGTTGCCGCCGGGTCTCCTGGTCCGTTGGACAAAAATATACCGTCAGGTTTTTCTTCTAAAATTTTTTGACTTGAAGTTTTTGCAGGAACAATTTTTACTTTACAATGTAAATCAGACAAACATCTTAAAATATTTTTTTTAATTCCATAATCAATTGCAACAATTTTATATTTTTCCTTTTTATTTTTTTTGTAGCCTTTTTCTTTATTCCAAGTTTTTAGCGAATTCCATTTATAAGCTTTTTTACATGATACTTCAGACGCTAAATCTAGGTCTAATAGTCCTGACCAATTTTCAGTTAATTTTTTTAAATTTTCTTTGTTGTGTTTTCCTTTATTCAAATACTCCAAAGTTCCTTTGGGAGCTCCATTATCTCTAATATAATTAGTTAGTTTTCTAGTATCTATTCCTGTNATTCCTACTATTTTATTTTTTTTTAACCAAGTATCTAAATTGTCTATTGAACGATAATTAGATGGTGATGTTATTTCAGTGTTAAATATTACTCCTCTTGCCCATATTTTGTCGGATTCATTATCTTCAGTATTTGTTCCAACATTACCTATGTGAGGAAATGTAAAGTTTATGATTTGTCCAGCATAAGAGGGATCTGTAATTATTTCCTGATAACCTGTTATAGAAGTATTGAAACAGACTTCACCAGTGGCTACTCCTTCAAAACCAAAGCCAAATCCTTGAAAAGAAGTGCCGTCCTCTAAAACTAAAATTCCTGTGGGATTAATCTTTTTAAAATTATCTTTTATTTGATGGGTTAAATTTGTTTCTACTTCCAAATACAACTCATAAGTTAAAGGCTTTTACTATAAAACATGATTTTGCGCAACATATGCAAAAGGTTTTCTCTCGTCAAGATGGAATTCTTTTTTCTTTTGAAGAAGTTTAATGATTACAGTAAATTGATATTTTTAGAATTCATGTCATTACGAGAAAAAATAAACGAACAATTTACTACTGCGTTAAAAAATAANAATAAAGCTTTGGTTTCTACTTTACGGTTAGTTTTGACCGCTATTAAAGAAAGAGACATTGCCAATAGATCTGGAGCAAACAAAGAAAATGTTAAAGATCAGGAAATAATCAAAGTNCTANGAAAAATGAAAAAACAAAGNCAAGATTCAGCNGATTTGTATCAAAAGGGAGGTAGGCAGGAATTNCAAGAAGCAGAGAATGAAGAAATAAAAATAATTGAAAAATTCCTACCTAAACAACTTGGTGAAGAGGAAACCAAAAAAATATGTAAAGAGGTGATAGAATCTTTGAAGATTTCGAATATCAAAGATATGGGAAAAATTATGGGAGCGTTAAAGAAAAAATATTCTGATTCAATTGATTTCTCAAAGGTAAATATAATAGTTAAAGGTTTGTTAAATCAATGAAATATCCCAAAGAATATCTTGATGAGATTAAACTTAGATTAAAAGTATCTCAAGTTGTTGGAAAATCAGTAAAATTAAAAAAACGTGGTAAAGAATTTATCGGCCTGTCTCCCTTTTCAAATGAGAAAACTCCTTCATTTACCGTTAATGATGACAAAGGTTTTTATCATTGTTTTAGTTCAGGGGAACATGGAAATATTTTTGATTTTTTAATGAAAACAAAAAATTTTAAATTTGGAGAAACTGTAAGAACACTTGCAGCTGATGCTGGAATGCAACTATACAGATTTACTAAACAAGATGAGGAAAAACAAAATAGATGGAAGATTTATAATACTATTTTAGAGAAATATGCAAATTTTTGCCATGAAGAATTAATGTTAGGTAAATATCCTGAAGTTCTAGCATATTTAAATAAAAGAAAAACGACAAAAAATGAAATTATTTTTTTTAAAATTGGATATGCTTCGGCAAATAATAATTTTTATGAAAAATTAAAAGAAGAATTTGATGAAAAACAAATTAACTCTTCCGGTATTTATTATTTTGATGAGAGAAAAAAAAAATATGTAGATAGATTTAGAAACAGAATTATTTTTCCAGTCAAGAGTTTAAATAGTTCTATTTTTGCTTTAGGTGGAAGANCTCTTTCCGAAACAACTTTTGCCAAATACATTAATTCTCCAGAAACTGAATTTTATAAAAAAGGAAATAATTTATACAATATTAATAGTGCTAAGGAATTCGCAAGTAATGATGACGAGGTTTTCATAGTAGAAGGATATATGGACGTTGTAAATTTACACAAATTTGGAATTCAAAATGTTGTTGCAAATTTGGGAACCGCAATGACAGAAAAACAAATAGATTTAATATGGNGATTTTTTAAAAATCCNATNATTTGTTTAGATGGAGATAGCAGNGGCCAAAAAGCAGCATTAAGAGCAGCGGAGAGATTATTTCCATTAATGAAACCAGATTTTAATATTTACTTTATCACGTTACCTGAAAATTTAGATCCAGATGCTTACATCAATCAAAAAGGTAAAGAATCTTTTTTAAAATTTACAAAGAGTAAAATGGAAATTCAAAACTTTATTTGGGATTCTTACTTTCAAGATGTTGATAGAAATAACCCGCATTCACTTTCATTATTTGAAAAAAAAATTAAATCACTTTGCAACGATGTAAAAGATAAGACATTATCTAAATATTTTCTCGATAATTTTANACAAAGAATTAATGAATTAACTCCTAATTTAAATTATAAAAAAAATCAATTTTTTAAATTNAACAAAAGGANTAATCCTCTTCAAAAAACTAAAGAGGTATATAAACAAAGAAACAAATTTTTAGAGAAGGAATTGAAAGAATTTTCAATCTTGTTTTTAATTATAAATAATTTAGATATTTTTAGAAGCAACATAGAATTAATTTCAGAAATTACGTTTTCTAGCAATTTAATCACAGAATTTAAACAAAAACTCATTGACTATTTGTTGTCAGAAAAATTTTTTGATAGAAAAAAATTGAAACTAGAAGATTTTGATGTGAAATTTAAAGATATTATAAATCTTATAAATATAAATGCTCCGGTTAAAATTATTACTAAAAATAAAAACGAAAAAGAAATTATTATGATGTTTACTGAAATTATAAGTGAAATTAAAAAAATTGATCTTCAAAAGAAGATAGAGTCTCTAGAGGATAAAGTTTCGTTAAATCTAGATGAAAAGCTCTATTCAGAACTTTTATCNCTNAGAAATCAAATAAAAGGCGGGTAAATAAACTATAGATTTTATTTATTTAATTATTATATATGAATCCTCAATTTAATTATTGATTATGGAAAATACATTNGAGANATTAATTACAAAATCTTTCAAAAGATTATTAGACAAAGGGNTTCATAGAGGNTTTATTACTTACGAAGANCTGACAAAATCACTTGGNAAAAGATCATATAGTCAAGAAAATATAGAAAAAGCATTTTTGTATATTTTTGATAATAAAGTTTGTCTTGTTGAAAAAAAAGCAGATTATCATTCAATCAAAAAGAAAGACTCAGCATCAACTGATAGTGATAAAAATGTAGATCTAGATAAAAGCGATGATCCTATAAGAATGTATTTAAGAGAAATGGGGTGGTGTGGACCTTCTTTCTCGTGAAGGTGAAATTGCGATTGCAAAAAGAATCGAAGCCGGAAAAAATGTTATGATAAGTGCTCTTTTACANAGTCCCTTAACAGCAAGAAAAGTTTTCGAATGGAAGNAANANATAGAAAAAAATGAGTTTTCAGTTAGAGAAATTATAGACATAGACTCNACGTATATGGATANNGAATCAGNAAGTGNATCTGGNATTNNTANAAAAANTAAATTAAATGAAAAAAAACAAGCAGATAGTAAATTAGAAAAACCAAATAATGATTCAAAAGAAATACAAGATGGTAAAAACGATAAATATTCTGAAGATGACGAATTTAATCCATCCTTAGCTGCGATGGAAGAAGAAATTAAACCAAGAGTTATTTCNACTATTNATATTCTTTNCAAAAATTATTCTAANTTAATTAAATATCAAAATGAAAAATTAAATTGTGCTTTAAATGCTANANNATTCTCNCGAGCAAAAGAAATNGGNTANAAGAAAATCCAAAATAAATTAATTGAAAAAATAAAAACTCTTCAACTTAATATGTCAGTATTGGAAGATTGGGTTAGTGAGCATTATAAAGAAAATAAAATAGTANTTTCTTTGGAAGGTCTTTTAATGAGGTCAGCAATAGAAAATAAAATCCCCAGAGAAGAATTTCTTAAATATTATTTAGGAAATGAGATTAATCCAAATTTTCAATCATTTCTTAATGAAAATGTTACTTGGAAAAATTTTTTTAAGAAAAAAAAGAAAGAGTTTACTGAAATTAGAGAAAGATTAATTGAATTTAGTCAAAAAATTGGATTACCAGTTAATGAATTTAAAAAACTAGTAAGCAGAATTCAAAAAGGAGAGAAAGAGNCAAGCATTGCAAAAAAAGAAATGGTAGAAGCTAATTTACGACTAGTAATATCTATNGCTAAGAAATACACAAACAGAGGTCTACAGTTTTTAGATTTAATCCAAGAGGGAAATATTGGTCTCATGAAAGCTGTTGATAAATTTGAATATCAAAGAGGTTATAAATTTTCTACTTATGCAACTTGGTGGATAAGGCAAGCTATAACCAGGTCAATAGCTGATCAAGCAAGAACAATTAGAATACCGGTGCATATGATTGAAACAATTAACAAATTAGTTAGGACNTCTCGGCAAATTTTAAGTGAGCAAGGAAGAGAGCCTACACCTGAAGAACTTGCAAAGAAATTAGCTATGCCTTTAGATAGAGTTAGAAAAGTTTTAAAAATNTCTAAAGAACCAATCTCTTTGGAAACTCCTGTGGGTGATGAAGANGACAGCAATCTTGGCGANTTTATTGAGGACCAAAATGCGCTGCAACCTCTCGATGCTTCAATCAGATCAAATTTAGGCGAATCTACTACAAAAATCTTAGCAACTCTTACACCGAGAGAAGAAAGAGTACTAAGAATGCGTTTTGGTATTGGAATGAATACAGACCATACCCTAGAAGAGGTTGGTTTGCAGTTTTCTGTTACCAGAGAAAGAATAAGACAAATTGAAGCAAAAGCATTAAGAAAGCTTAAGCACCCAAGTAGATCAAAACACTTAAAAAGTTTTTTGGAAAAGTAAAATTTTAATCTTTAATGATTAAATTATTCTGGAATACTCACAACCAAAATAAGCCTAATCCAAATAAGTCGAATAAAGAAAACGCCAGGGATCAAANAGTGGGGNNTATATCATAAAGATTNTTCTGANAAATGGATTTATGAAATTNTAAATAANATTGAATTTGAAGNCATTCAAAGTGAAANAGATTTANAAANCGAAGATATTCTAATAATNGTTGATTCTAGCNTCGANNAAAAAGANGAGCTTTATACAAAATTGGAATTGATATGTTCTANAATGTTTTTGATACATTTGGGAGATGAGAGTGGCGNTTATGATTCGTCGCTAATTTATAATAAATTTAATTATGTTTGGAGANCTTTTTGTTCAANCANATACTTTAATAATAAAAAAGTTAGTTGTTTACCACTTGGATATAAATCAGGTACTCTTTTTAAGAAAGAGATTGTTGAAAGAAAATATAAATGGGCATTTCTTGGGACTCCGCACAAATCAAGTAGGCATGATTTGTTATTTCAACTTTCAGATATTGAACCATCATTTTTTCACAAAACAAAAAAATTTAATGAAAAAATTATAGAAGTTAGTGAAATGAGTGAAATATTAACATCAACTAAATTTATTCCTTGTCCGAATGGTTTTGTGCATCCTGAAACATATAGATTGTACGAAGCTTTGGAATGTGGATGTATTCCTATTGTAGAAAATGCTTATAAATATTATGATCGTTTATTTCCCAACAATCCATTTATAAAAGTTGATAGGTGGATAGAAGCAAAGCCTGTAATAAGAGGATGGGGAGATGATCAAATCAAACAGAAGCTGGAAGAATGTAGAACATGGTGGAGTCAGTACAAAAACCAACTACAAGAATTTATAATAAACAAAATTAATTTATGAAAGAAAATAAGTTCGTAAAAGTTGATAAGCTGATTAGAGAGAGAAAAATTGACGAAGCTCAGTTTGAATTATCAAAACTAGGATCTGAATTTTATAAAAATCCTGAGTATCTTTACTTAAGAGGTAAAATTTTTTATTTAAATAAATTATATTATCTTGCCATTGATACGTTATTAATAGCTTTAGAATTTGAACAAAATAATAAGAATTATAATTTAATTGCTGAAATTTATGATGTTTTAGGCAATAAAGAATTAAGCAAAAAACTTTTAGATTTGAATTCAAGATTAATGGCAGCAAA
>JAESSC010000075.1 GCA_016764285.1 Pelagibacteraceae bacterium | reverse complement strand
TAAAATTTTGGAATGATGAGGAAGACAACAAATATAAAGATGCGTATTTTGCAAAATATAAAAACATTTGGCACCATGGTGATTATGCTGAAGTAAAAGATAGTGGAGGGTTTGTAATTTATGGAAGGTCTGATACGACACTCAATCCTGGAGGTGTGAGACTAGGAACGGCGGAAATATATTCTGAAGTAGAAAAATTTGATGAAATTATAGAAGCTTTGGTTGTCGGTCAATCTTGGGATAATGATATTAGAATTATTTTATTTGTAGTATTAGATACTCAATATAATCTTACCGAGGAATTAATTATGAAAATAAAAAAACAAATTAAAAAAAATGCTTCTCCAAGACACGTGCCTTACAAAATCTTTCCAGTAAAAGATATTCCAAAGACAAAAAATGGTAAAATAGTTGAACTTGCTGTTAAACAAACAATCGAAGGTGATCAGATTAAAAATCTCGAGGCTCTTGTAAATCCTGATTCTCTAAATCAATTTAAAAATATTAAAGAATTATATGAATAAAATGATTAAAGATATAGTCAAAAGACTCAAGCCATCAGCAACTTTACAAATGAATGAAGAGACTAAACGGCTTCAGAGCCAAGGGAAAAAAATTTACAAATTTGGTTTCGGACAATCTCCTTTTCCAGTACCAGAAATTGTAAGGAATGAATTGAAAAATAATTCACATCAAAATAAATATCTATCAATGCAGGGTTTAATCGAGCTTCGTGAAGCAGTTGCCNTATATTTAAACAAAAAAAGNAAAAAAAAATTTANAGCCGATNNCATAATNATNGGTCCNGGAACCAAAGAATTAATGTTTCTATTACACATATTATTTGAGGGTGATATTTTATTACCTATTCCAAGTTGGGTTTCGTATGGTCCCCAGGCTATTTTAGGAAGAAATAAAGTTCACTGGATTGAAACTACAAGTTCAAACAATTGGTTTCCGACTGCTCAACAAATTGAAAATNTAGTTCAATNANATAAAAANAAAAATNATTTATTGTNCTTAAATTCACCAAATAATNCTTCTGGNACAATATGTAAAAATTTAANTGATTTAGCNNATGTTGCTAAAAAATATAATCTTTTAATATTATCNGATGAAATTTACTCTGAACTTTCATTCAGTAATGAATGTGANTCAATCTCGAACTATAATCCTGAAGGAACAATAATTAGTACTGGATTAAGTAAGTGGTGTGGAGCCGGTGGCTGGCGTTTAGGTTTTTTTGCNATTCCNGATAGTTTAAATAATATAAAAAATTCTTTAAAAATACTNGCNAGCGANTCTTTTACTTCTGTAAGTTCTCCAATTCAGTATGCAGCTATTTCAGCCTTTACCAAAGATCATAGCAATTATGTTAAGAAGACAAAAAAAATTCTTAAAGAAATAGGCATGCATGTATATGAAAATCTAAAATCAAATAAAATTTTGATTAACAAGCCTGAAGGTGGATTTTATTTAATGCCGGAATTTATTAATAGTAAATTTCGTACCTCTTCAGAAATGTGTAAAAATATATTAAATGAGACCGGAGTTGCCTTGTTACCTGGCAGTGACTTTGGATTTTCTGAGAATAAAATGCTAGCAAGATTGAGTTTTACTGATTTNGATGGANAAAAATTTTTAAATAATACTTCAGGTTGTAAAGAAATAAATCAAGATATTCTTTCTAAATTTGCTCCCAATGTTCTCGAAGGTGTTTCAAAGTTAAAACACTGGGCAGNAAATATTTGAGACTCATTCTTAATTTATTGCTAGGATATTTTTTTAAAAAACATTAATGGAGGGTAAGGTATGAAAAAGATTATTTCATCTTTNGCANGTTTTCTACTGATTTTTGTTGCATCGTTTTCTCTAACTAGCGTTGCAAAATCGGCGGAGTATTTCTCTATCGGNACGGGNGGACCGACTGGAGTCTATTTTCAAGTAGGTAATGCTATTTGTAAAATGGTTGCAAAAATTCAATCCGCTGANCATGGAAGAAAAAAGGGAACTGACAAAGCTTTAAGATGTTCAGCTCCTTCTACAGGAGGATCTACTTACAACATAGGTCAAATTATGGAAGGTGAACTACAATTTGGTGTAGCGCAGTCCGACTGGCAATATCATGCATACAATGGTACAAATCCAGATAAAGTAAAACCTTTNGATGGTTTAAGAGCAGTATTTTCTGCTCATCCAGAGCCATTTCACATTATTGCAAGAAAGGGTTCTAAAATAAAAGATTGGAATTCTTTAAAAGGTAAAAAAGTAAACATTGGAAACCCAGGTTCTGGTCAAAGAGGAACATTTGAAGTTCTTATGGAATCTCACGGTGTAGACACAAGTTTCTTTGGTGGAACATCTGAACTAACTTCATCAGAACAATCAGGTGCACTTTGCGACAAGAAAATNGACGCATTTGGTTATACGGTTGGNGTACCTAATTCAGGTGTTGCACAATCAACAGATGGATGTGGAGCATATATAATTGATTTACAGACAGATGCTGTAAAAAAATTAGTTGCTGANAATNCATTTTATGCATGGGCAACAATTCCAAAAGGAACTTATAAAACATCTAAAAAAGATGTAACNACTTTTGGTGTNATGGCTTCATTCGTAACAAGCGCCGATGTATCAGATGANNTAGTTTATGCAGTTGTTANAGCTGTTTTTGAAAATNTNGANGATTTNAGAAAACAACATCCAGCATTTGCNAATCTTGATCCAAAGAAAATGATCGTAGATGGNTTATCTGCACCATTACATCCTGGAGCAATAAAATACTATAAAGAANNAGGCTTAATGTAAGTCTTTAAAATTTAAAGGCCCAGTTNATNAACTGGGCCTTTTTTTTTATNNTNCNATAATGAATGTTGATCAAAAANTTGATTCNCAANNAGTTNACCTNGATAAANTTGATGAAGAAGGCGGTTCTANAAGAAACCTTCANNGCTGGAANTTAAAGNTAGCAGCTANNGTTGCGATATCTTGGTCACTNTTTCAANTNTGGTATGCNTCACCTTTACCCTACATTTTANACTTTGGTAAAATTATTGATGTTCCTGCTAGNTCATTACATTTAGCTTTTGGACTGGTTTTATGTTTTTTGGTTTATCCCACTTTAAAATCAAAAAGAAAATCAAAAATATCAACTTCAGATTTTGTCTTGGTTTTTATATCGCTTTTAGTGACCTTATAC
>JAESSC010000074.1 GCA_016764285.1 Pelagibacteraceae bacterium | reverse complement strand
TCGAACACCGGTTTTGCCCCCAAAATCTACTTCGACAACTAATGAAGGTTTTCTTGCTTTTTCGTTTTTTGAAACTTTTAATACTGTACCAACTTTAATCTCTACCTTATTGTAGTCTTCATAGGATATTTCTTGTTTCATAGTAATGATGTATAATATTATTTCTTTTAGATGGCTACGCAAAAAATCATTATTGATCAAGTATTTCCTGAAACCTTAAAGATTTTGTCAGATCTAATAAATTTTCAGACAGTTTCGGGCACTTCAAATCTCAAATTAATTGAGTATTGCGAAAAAAAACTAGGTAAGCTTGGAGCAATATCATTCAAAACTTTTCATGACTCAAAGCAACAGGCTAATTTGTTCTCAACCGTAAACGGTAAAAAAAAATTAGATGGTGGAGGTATTATATTGTCTGGTCACACAGATGTGGTACCTGCTTCGCCCAAGGAATGGTCATCGAATCCATATGTAGCGAGAGAAAAAGACAACAAAATTTATGGGCGAGGATCTTGTGATATGAAAGGATTTATTGCTTGTACTTTAGCTATGGCACCTTTTTTTGCTACACAAAACTTAAAAAAACCAATTCATTTTGCCTACACTTATGATGAAGAAACATCATGTTTGGGGGCACCAGTAATGTTGAAAGAACTAAAAAAACGAAACATCAATTACCCTATTTGTATAATTGGAGAGCCTACCAGTATGAAAGCTATTCACGCACATAAAGGTTATTATGAATATATAACCCATTTTACTGGTCTAGCTGCTCACGCATCGGATCCTGCTAAAGGCGTGAGTGCTGTTGAATATGCAATTCGCTATAGCAATAAACTTATGGAATTAAGAGATGAACTAAAAAAAAGAAAACCTAAAAATTCAATTTTTGTTCCACCTTATTCAACTCTACAGATAGGAAGAGTTAAAGGAGGATTGGCCACAAACGTTATTGCTGACCAATGTATTGTTGATTGGGAAGTAAGACCAGTAACTCTAGATGATGGTGAGTTTGTTACTCAAAATATCGAATCTTATGTAAAAGAAACTTTATTACCAGAAATGAAAAAAGTTTACCCTAAAGCAAATATTAAAAAAGAAACTATAGGGGAAACAAGAGGTTTCGAAGAAGAAGAAAAATCTGGTGCAGTCGATCTCGTTTGTAATCTAACAGGAGATAATTCAAGAGGTGTGGTTTCATTTGGAACGGAAGCAGGTTTATTTCAAGAAATTGGTATCAGTACTGTTGTTTGTGGCCCCGGATCAATTGAACAAGCACATACAATTGATGAGTATATAACATTTGATCAATTAAAACTTTGTTTAAAAATGCTTATTGATCTTAAAGAACGTTTAGCCTCTTAATCTGGATTCCTTACAAAAAGATTTGTTAATTCATAAATAATTGTAGCTGCAGCAAGAGATGTGAGTTCAGCATGATCATATGCTGGAGATACCTCAACAACATCAGCGGATAACAAATTCACCCCTGCAAGACCTCGAAGAACGTTAACCATTTCACGAGTAGTCATGCCAGCAATTTCTGGTGTACCTGTTCCCGGTGCATGAGAAGGATCCAACACATCTATATCGATAGATAGATACAGAGGATTATTTCCAACTTTGTCACGTATCCGTTTAACAATTTTATCTATTCCTTCTGTTTGAAATTCATCGCAGTGGATAATTTTAAAACCGAATTCAGCATCNTNTTTTAAATCATNTCTACTATAAAGAGGTCCTCTAATTCCAACATGCATAGAAGAATCTTCCATAAACAATTTTTCCTCTCTTGCTCTACGAAAAGGAGTTCCATGTGTATAGGGCGCACCAAAATAAGTATCCCAAGTATCAAGATGAGCATCAAAATGAACNAAAGCGACTGGTCCTTTATTTTTATGATTAACGGCACGTAATAAAGGTAAAGCTATTGTGTGATCTCCACCCATACTTATTATCCCTCCAACTTTAGCTAATAATTCTGTTGCACCTTTTTGAATTTGTTCAATAGCTTCTTTGATATTAAAGGGGTTACAGGTAATATCTCCAGCATCAGCAAACTGATGGTCTTTAAAGGGTTCGGTATCATAATTAGGATGATAATTTGTCCTAAGATGTCTNGAAGCTTGTCTAATAGCTTGAGGACCAAATCTTGCACCTGGTCGATAACTTGTTCCTGCATCAAAGGGCACTCCTANTATTGCAACATCACAACTTTCAACATCTCTTAATTCTGGCAATCTTGCAAAAGTAGAGGGCCCAGCAAATCTGGGAACCTTTGTACCGCTAACTGGTTGTATTGGAGTTTTGTCTTTTTTTTTTTTTCATTAACTTATTATAATAAACATTATGATTGTTTTATATATAGTTCTGGCTTTATGGGCTGTAGGAGTGATATCAGATTAATTTAATTACGTAATTTTATACCAGCAATTCCACTTCCCNTTGTTNCCGATCCTATTACCACAACTTTTTTAATTTCCATAAATTTTGAAACTTAATACTAGATTATCTGCTAATGCCTCTTATTCTCTCAGATCTTCTTCTTAGAAGTTCTAAAATAACAAGTATTAATATTGAAAGAACAATTAAACAAGTAGCAACAGCCAGTATAGTTGGACTTAATTGTTCTCTTAAACCCGTCCACATTTGAATTGGTATTGTTGTGTTATCTAATCCAGCTAAGAACAGTACAATCACAACTTCATCGAAAGAAGTAACAAATGCAAATAAGCCACCAGATATTACTCCTGGTAAAATTAGAGGTAAAGTTATTTTCATAAAAGTATTTACAGGATTGCTTCCAAGGCTAGTTGCAGCTTTAGTTAGGCTATGATCAAAACCTGACAATGTAGCTGTAACAGTAATGACTACAAATGGAGTTCCTAATATTATATGGGCTAAAATAATACCAGTATGAGTAGCTGCTAATCCAACTTTCGCCATAAAAAAGAAAATAGCAACTCCTGAGATAATAAGTGGTACAATCATCGGTGAGATTAAAGTTGCCATTATTATTCCTTTGTAAGGCATATGTCTGCTGCTCAACCCTAATGCTGCAACAGTTCCAAGAATAACTGATCCTAATGTAGCAAATGTTGCAATGAAAAAACTATTTTTTGCTGCTAGTCCCCAAGGATTTTTGGTACCATAAACCATATCATGATACCATCTTAAGGAAAATGCATCAGGATCAAGTCTCTTCATTCCTTCTGAAAAAACCAAAAACTCTTCTGCATTAAATGATAACGGAAAAATTACAAACAATGGTGCTATTAAAAAGAAAAACACACAGCCACAAATAAATAAATAGAAATAATGCCAAATTCTATAATGTGGTTCTGTATACTTTGGTAAAGCCATATCTATCCAAATTTAATATTATCAATTCCAACTAGTTTGTTATAAACCCAATAAACAACCAAAACTCCTGTCAATAGCATTAATCCCATCGCTGATGCAAAACTCCAATCTAGAGTGCTTTTCATATGGTACGCTATTTGGTTGCTAATAAGAGTTCCTGAAGCTCCTCCAACTAACTCTGGGGTAATGTAATAACCTATTGCAATAATAAAAACTAACAAGCACCCTGCACCAATGCCAGGTATTGTTAAAGGAAAATATACTTTCCAAAAAGTAATAAGTGGTGTTCCACCAAGTGATTTTCCAGCCCTCATCAAGCTTGGTGATATAGTTTTCATAACACTGTACAATGGCAGTACCATAAAAGGTAAAAGAATTTGTGTCATTGCAACATAGGTACCAGTTTTATTGTACATCATTTCGGGTCTGTTATCGTCAGCTACCAATCCTGTCCAGACAAAAACATCATTTACGATTCCCTGTTGTTGCAACAAAATCATCCAACTTGCAGTTCTTACAAGTAAAGAAGTCCAGAATGGTAAAAGAACACAAATCATTAATAAATTACTATATTTCGTTGGCAAAGTAGCAAGCAAATGCGCGATTGGATAAGCCATTAAAAAACAAAAAAGTGTAACAAAAAAAGCTATTTCTAAAGTTCTTAACCATAAAATCTTATAAATTCTTCTTTCCTCAGGAACTTGAACTATTTTACCATCTTCATTTTCATACATATCCATACCTTTTAAATATTTTGAATAAGTGTATGTCGGCGCTCTTCTTTTAAGTGCTCTCCAATATTCAACTGCAGCCCATCTTTTATGAACAGCCATAATCTGTTCTTTATAATTTCCTTTTTCGAATTTTTTCATTTTTCTTGCTAATTTTTTTAAAATACTTTTGAAGCCGTTTTTTTCATAATTCATTTGTGTTGATAATTTTCCATGTTTTTTCTCTTCAACTAGGATTTTGTAATCTTGGTAAAATGCTTCAAAAACCTCTTCGGAAGGAAGATCTTTTCCATCCCACTGTTTCATTGCTTTAAAAGTTTTAGGAAGCATATTGGTAACCATTCGATCATCAATGCTTGTAAAAAGCAGACCTACTATGGGAGAAATATACGCAATTATTAAAAAAAATAATAAAGGAGATACAAGTAAAAAAGCTTTTATCTTATTTCTTTTCTCTACTTTTTTTAGACTTTCCTCTAGAGGAATGCCGCCAGTTGTTAAAATTTTTTGTGTTTCGCTACTCATATAAATAAAAAAGGGCGGTTATTAAATAACCGCCCTAAATATAATATACAATTCTTAGTCTTTATAACTTAAAATTACAGACCTGCTTTCATAGCTTCCCATCTTTCACCAATCTCTGTGCTGTTATCAGCCCAAAATATTGGATCAACTAGGAAGTAGTTTTTTGTGTTTCCTGGTGCTGTTGGCATTTGTTCCATCATGTTTGTCTTACCATCTTTATACCAAGGCTCACCTGCTTCTATAACCTTAAGAGAAGATTTTCTCCAAGGTGCATAAGCAATATATTTTGCAGATCCTGCTAAACCNTNTGTACTTGTCATCTCTGCAANAGCTTTCATAGCATCAGCTTNGTTTGGTCCACCTTTAACTANAGACATATATTGATAGTCAAGACCTTGAGCATCCCATACTTGTTTAAGTGGAGCGNNTTCTCCAATTTCAGCGTTAAAGAATCTTCCATTCCAACCTGTTGCCATAACAACTTCACCCTGCATAAGTAGTTCAGGTGGTTTAGCACCAGCGGACCAAAATACACATCCTCCTTTTGGATCTGTACAAAGTTCTTTGATCTTATTAAATGCTCTATCAAGACCAGCATCCGTTTCAAGTANTTCATAAANTTTACTTCCACCTTNTCNAGGTTTAACACCATCNGCCGCTAAAGCTATTTCTAGATTATGCATAGCGCTTTTATAGATACCTCTTTTTCCAGGCCATTTTTTAGTGTTGAAAAAATCTTTTATNTTTTTTGGCTTTTTGCTACCAATNTTTTCGTCATGATAAGCATAAGTCCAAGAATATAAAATATTTCCTACAGCACATTTACTAGGCATTGTAGTAAACATATCCTGACTTGCAGGAGTACCATCTGGTGCTGGAGGGAAATCTTTATCAAAATCAAACTCAACAAAGAGACCTTCGTCACATCCAATAATAGTATCCATAGCATAAACGTCAATTATGTCCCAAGTAATTGCACCTGCTGCTTTTTGCGCCTTAACTTCTGATAATCCACCTGAATAGTCTACCCAATCAATTGGAATACCTAATTTCTTAGCTGCCGGATCACCATAACCTAATTTTTGACTTTCTGTATATGCTCCACCCCAAGAGACTACTACTACAGCCCACGAAGATGTAGTTACAGAAACAGCAAAAAACAGTAACAGTAACGCTTTGATAATATTCTTCATTATTCCTCCTATAAAATTATTAGTTATCATTATATTAGAGCAAATTAACTCGATTGAATCAACCATTGAATGTGGTAGTTTTTTTTAAGAAATCTTACAGTTACGGTTAAGTTAAATCCAATGCCCTACAGTCTTTACTGTGCCAACCGATAATCACTTCGTTTCCAAGTTTTAGATCCATTCTGGTTGAACTATTTGGAATTTTTAAAATAAATTGAGATTTACCAAGTAAATTCATACGTATTCTTGTATGGTCACCATGGTATATTATTTCTTCAATTTTTCCCTTAAACTTATTTTCTGTTTTCTCCTCAGGATTTATTAAAGCTCTCTCTGGCCTTAAAGATATTTTTGTTTTATCTCCTTTTAGTTTTACAGAAATAGGATTTGCTAAAATCTCATCACCGCTTCCAAGTTTAACTCTGCATTTATTCCCCGAAATTTCTGATACTTCTCCCTGGAAAGTATTGTTTTCACCGATAAACTCGGCAACAAATGAATTAACTGGTTCTTCATATAGTTTGTCAGGATTAGATAGTTGCTGAATCTTTCCTTCATTAAATACTGCAATACGATTGGACATAGTTAAAGCCTCCCCTTGATCATGGGTAACATATACTACAGTAACCCCCAAACTTTCATGAATATGTTTTAACTCATACTGCATATTTTCTCTTAGATTTTTATCTAATGCTCCTAGTGGCTCATCCATTAATACTAATTTTGGATCAAAAACTAATGCACGAGCAACTGCAACACGTTGTTGTTGACCTCCAGAAAGTTGACCTGGCATTCTAGCTTCAAAACCCGTTAAAGAAACCATCGACAAAGCTTTGTTTATTTTTTTATCTGCCTCATCTTTAGATACTTTTCTTACTTTTAATGGAAAGGACAAGTTTTCGTAAACTGTCATATGTGGAAATAATGCATAATTTTGAAACACCATACCTACTCCTCTCTTATGAGGAGGAATGTTACTAATTGGATTTCCTTCTAAATATATTTCGCCATTTGTTGGTGTTTCAAATCCCGCTAACATCATTAAGATCGTTGTTTTTCCAGATCCTGAAGGTCCTAATAACGTTAAGAATTCTCCTTGAGCTACATCTAAATTAAGATCTTTTACTACTAAAACTTTACCGTCGTAGCTTTTATCAATCTTTTCAAACTTTACGAAGCTTTCTCTTTCAGACATAAGAATTTAAAACATTAGTTAGAACTTTTTTCAAGGAAATTAAGAAAATTATCCCTTGATATGCAGTTCTCTTGATAATTTGCAAAATAGTTCTGAACCTTTTTCAGTAACTCTTATTGACTCGCTCGCTTCAACACCCCAGTCTCCAAATTGCATAACCGCTATCATGTGGAAAGTAACGTTACGTTGTAAAACCGTTGTATCTCCTTTTGATATATTTAAAGTTTGCTCACCCCAATCTGGAGGGTAGCCAATACCTATAGAATATCCTGTTCTTGAATCTTTTTTTATTCCATATTTGTCTAAAACCCCCCAAAATTTTTGAGCTACATCATCAGCAGTATTACCAGGTTTTGTTGCTGCGATTCCTGCATCTAATGCTTCGTTAGTTGCTTTCATCGTATCAATTTTTTTTTGATTTTTTTTACCCAACAATACTGTTCTTGCCATAGGACAATGATATCTTTTATAGACTCCTGCTATTTCAATAATTGTTGCTTCGCCTAAAACAAATTTGTCTTCAGTCGCCGTTAAATGTGAAGCTGAAGTCCCTTTTCCTGTAGGCAATAAAGTTCCAATGCTAGGATAATCGCCACCAAATTCTGGTGTACCATTAAACAAAGCTTTTTGAATATCTGCAACAGCATCACATTGTCTTACGCCTGGATTAATACTTTTAAAAGCTGTCTTCATTGCNCTTTCGGTTATTCGAGCAGCTGATTGCATTAATTTAATCTCAGCATTTGATTTAACAACTCTTACCCAATTTACTAAACGTTCTGCATCTTTAATTTTTGCATTTGGCAAACCTGTTTTTATTGTTTCATAACAAAGTGCTGTAAAATAATGGCTATCCATTTCAAGGCCAATGTTCGATCTTTCCCATTTTCTTTGTTTTATTATTTCAACTAAATATTGGTAAGGATGTAATGGCCAAGTATGAATATACTTTTCATCATACTTAATAATATTTTTATCTTTTAAGTAAGTTTTTATATATGCCCCTCCTACATCTTGAGCTCTTAGAAAACAAATTGGCTCATCTTCGTTAACGTGAACCAGAACACATTGGGCATAATAAAAAGACCAAGCGTCGTATCCAGTTAGGTAATTCATATTGGCTGGATCGTGAGAAACTAGCAAATCAATACCTTTGCTCAGCATTGTGACTTTAACTTTTGCTAACCGTTCTTTATATTCTTTTTTTTCAAAAAGCATTTAATTCCTAAATAATTCTCCATATCCCTCAACTGGGTTCTTATAACCAACAGATCTAATTGAATCCCAAATTAAAGTTTGATTGCTAGAAAGAACTGTTTTTTTTATTTTAGTTTCTACTTGGTCGAGAATTTCCAAAGCTGGCAAAGCTGTGCAAGAAATAAAAAGTGCATCTGAAGAACCAGTATCCATGTTTGTTAAAACCTCTGATAAATAATTAGGATCAACTTTTCCAATTTCTGAGTCAGAATCTAAATTAAAACTTGAAAAAGATAATACTTCAATGTTTTCTTTAGAAAAATATTCAAAGACAGTCTTGTTCACAGATTCTGGGTAAGGTGTAAATATAGCAATTTTTTTTATCTTCATTTTATTAATCGCTTTAATAGCTGAAGTAATAGGTGTAGTTACATAGCAACCCGGTTTGGCTAACTGTATTTTTTCTTTTAT
>JAESSC010000073.1 GCA_016764285.1 Pelagibacteraceae bacterium | reverse complement strand
ATGAACAGGTTGACGTAAAAATGGTAGTAAAGACTTTAATTGATAATGCAGAAAAAGCAAAAAATATGGTTAAGTTAGTTATCGAAAACTTTGAACAAAAAATAAAAAAAAATGATCCCGCAAACAATTGTCTCGATACCGCTATTATCACAAATCCAAAATTCATGACAAAAAAAACTAAAAATAAACTAAAAAATATAGCAGGTAGAGTTTTGTTTAAAAAATGAGAATTAGTGGAAAAGAATATAGAACAATATGGTTTGATGAAAAAGATCAAGCAGTAAAGATTATTGATCAAACTAAGCTTCCTCATCAATTTGAAATAAAAAATCTTAAAACAGTTAAAGACGCTATAAACGCTATCAAAACCATGGAGGTGAGGGGAGCACCTCTTATAGGAGCTACAGCAGCTTACGGAATAGTTTTAGCCATTATGGAAAAAAATGATCCTGAATTTATTAAAACAAGCTGTGAAAATTTAATTAAATCTAGACCCACTGCAATAAATTTAAAATGGGCAGTGAATAGAATGATGAAAAAATTATCTGGAGTAAATAACAATGAAATTCTTAAAGTTGCTTTAGAAGAAGCAAAATTAATTTGTGAAGAAGATGTAAAATTTTGTGAAAATATTGGGCTTAATGGATTAAAAATTATTGAAGAAATTTATAATAAAAAGAAAGATACAGTAAATATTTTAACACATTGCAACGCGGGTTGGCTTGCAACAATCGATTGGGGTACTGCAACTTCTCCAATTTATCACGCACATAGAAAAGGAATTAAAGTTCATGTTTGGGTTGATGAAACTAGACCAAGAAACCAAGGGGCTTCTCTTACATCTTATGAATTAAATGAAGAAGGAGTACCTAATACAATTATTGCAGATAATACCGGTGGAATATTAATGCAAAGAGGTGAAGTTGATATGTGCATTGTCGGTACCGATAGAACAATCGCAACAGGTGACGTGGCTAATAAAGTTGGAACATATTTAAAAGCTTTAGCTGCNAANGATAATAATGTTCCTTTTTATGTAGCTTTACCAAGCTCAACAATAGATTGGGAAACTCATGATTTAAAAAATATTCCAATNGAGGANAGAAATTCAGAGGAATTATCTTATGNAGTAGGATTGGATGAAAATAATAATCTCAAAAAAGTTTTAATATATCCAAAAAAAAGCAAAGCAATGAATTTAGCTTTTGATGTAACGCCAGCTAAATATGTTACAGGATTAATTACTGAAAAAGGTGTCTGTGAAGCATCGAAAGAAGGGTTAAAAAAATTATTTAAATGAGTGCAATTACTTCTTATTTATTTTTAGTTTTAGCTGTAGCTTTAGGAACTGCATCAAATAGTTTTGCAAAAAGTGCTGAAGGATTTACATTGTGGATACCTAGTATTATTACTGCAGTTACCATTGTTTTATGTATGTATTNCTTATCTCAAGTTATGAAGGTTATACCTNTCGGTGTTACTTATGCTTCTTTTGCTGGGTTAACTATTATTGCTACAGNAACTGTTGGAGTTTTTAAATTTAATCAGATACCTAATCTTTATACTTTAATAGGCTTGGGATTAATTATTGCAGGAGTTTTAATGGTTAATCTAATGAGTAAAACTAATATTTAAAAAAAATATTTAAATGAGTNGGGGCGTTCTGTTGCCCGGCNNATGATTTTATTGTTTAGAATATTATTTGATCATTTATATAGATTTTTCCACTAGATAATATTTCACATCTCAAACCACCTGTCTGCAAGAGCTCTTTCACTATATTTTTTTGCTGTAAGGATTCTTGCAAATATTTACAAGGTTTACACAAAGCATGAGCTTTCACTTTTACTGCACCAATAAAAAACTCTTTACCAACCAATTCATTAAGTTGAATTCCTTCTGTAACAATATTTCTTAAAAAGTTTATTGACGGAATCGTCGTTCCGGTTATTTTATTATAGTGATTGATATTTTCTATTTCAATAAGAGTAATTTGGNATCTCTTTTCATTATCTTCTTTAAAATGTTTCTCGCCTACTAATCCTTTTCCTTTAATAGCTTCAACATCATTTACGTTTACTATTTTGTCACCTTTATTTTTAGAAATTCCTATTTCAAGCACTTTTCNCATAAAAAGTAAAAAGGGGGGTTCTGTTACCCTCTGTCTATTTATCTTAATGAAGCGGCTATATTACCACCATCAACAGTAAGAACTGCTCCAGTAGTTTTTTTTGAAGTAGCTAAATGAAAAAATGCTTTAGCAACATCTTCTGCTTTAACTTCGTTTAATAATAAATTTCCTCTCATATAATCATCAGTACTAATTGATCTTGCTTTAGCTCTTGTTCTGATCATTTTGTCATTCATTAAACCGCTTCTTATTCTATCTGCATTCACTCCATTAGATCTAATTCCATAAGATCCATAATCTACGGCATATTGTTTACATAAACTTAGCAGGGCTGATTTAGGTAAACCATATGGACCAAAATTTTTTCCGGGATTTACAGATTGTTTTGAAATATTGAAAAGTAAGCAGCCATTAATATTTTGTTTTTTCATTATTTTAATAGCCTCAGAAGCGCAATTTTGATGAGAAAAGAAATTGTCTTCAAAACTTTCTCTTAGTAGATTGTCGTCTACTTCACCAATAGCACCTGTGGCTGCTGTTCCTGCGTTTGAAATTAAAATATCAATTCCTCCATATTTTTCACAGATTTGATTAAAAGCATTTTTAACACTTTTTTTATTTCTTACATCACAATGAATACACATTTCATTAATTTTTGACTGCAAATTTTTTAATCGATCTAAATTATAATCAAGTAAAACAACTTCAGCTCCATAACTTTTAAACATTTTATAAGTTTCAAAACCTATAGTTCCTGTACTTCCTGTAATTACAACAACATTACCTTCAAGAATTTTTTTCTTTCTTTTGATTTTTGCTTGTTCCAAAGACCAATATTCAACGTCAAAAAGATCTTTTTCAGGTATAAATTTGTATTTAGAAGTTTCTTCTACGGACGCAATTACTTTTGCATTAGTTTCTGCAAGATCTCTAGCAATTTTTGCTGAATTTAAATCTTTTCCAATACTAAACATTCCTATATTCTGGACAAACACTACTCTTGGTGAAGTATCTAGCATAACTTTTTTTTCTTTAACTTTATTTTTGTTTTTATTGAAGTAGTTTATATATTTTTTTCTGTAGTTTTTAATGGCTTTACCTGCTGTTAATTTAAAATCATGTATAGAAGAATTTTTCTTTGGAGTTATTATTAAAGGAAAAGGCTTAACTCTAATTACATGGTCGGGTGTTGCAGTACCTTTTGACGAATCAGGATCTGCGCGGTCGTGATATTCTCGGGCGTGCTCGGCAGCC
>JAESSC010000072.1 GCA_016764285.1 Pelagibacteraceae bacterium | reverse complement strand
CAGATCCAATCAGAGCTGCACCAGCGACTGTATTTGAAGATGTAACAAATGGGTATGTACCGTGATCTACATCTAATAAAACCCCTTGAGCTCCTTCAAAAAGTATTGTTTTTTTTTCTTTTTTAAACTCCTCTAATTTTTTCCATATTGGCCTAGAGTATTTTAAAATTTCAGAAGAAATTTTAAGCAGTTCTTTCATTAATTGATCTTTGTTTACTGTTTTTTTTCCTAAACCTTTTCTTATAGAGTTATGATGAAACAACATCGTATCTATTTTTCTTGATAAATTTTTCTCATTAGCAAGATCCGTTACTCTGATTCCTCGTCTTCCTATCTTATCCTCATAAGCTGGCCCAATACCTTTTCTTGTAGTGCCTATTTTATCTGTATTCTTTGAATCTTCTCTAATCTCATCCAATTCTTTATGCAGTGGTAAAATTAACGTCGCATTTTCAGCTATATATAAATTTTCATTATTAATTTTTACACTTAATTTATCTATTTCCTTAATTTCATTTAATAAAGCCCAAGGGTCGATAACTACCCCATTGCCAATAATAGAAATTTTATTTTTTCTAACTACTCCTGAAGGCAAAAGATTTAGTTTATATGTTATATTGTCTACTATGAGTGTATGGCCCGCATTATGGCCTCCTTGAAATCTAACTACGACATCAGCTTTTTCGGAAAGCCAGTCAACAATTTTTCCTTTGCCTTCATCTCCCCATTGAGAGCCTATAACAGCTACATTAGACATTGATATTTCTTAAATTAAATGAAACTAAATGATTTAACGGTCCGAAACCTTTTCCATAACCTGGTGCAGAAGCTATTGCTTTATCTACATACCTTAGAGAAATTTTACATGATTTAACTATATTTTTCTTTTGAGATAAACATGTAGCTAAAGCTGAGGATAATGTACACCCAGTTCCATGAGTGTTTTTTGTTTTAATTTTTCTTTTTGAAAAAACTTTAATTCCTTTTTTTGTAGCTAAAATATCGCAAATCATTTTACTTTTAAGATGTCCGCCTTTTAATAACACATTTTTTGATCCCATGTTTAAAATTAATTTAGCAGCTTCGATCATATCTTTTTTATTAGAAATTGAACTGCCGATTAAAACTTCTGCCTCAGGAATGTTAGGTGTAACTAAGTTACACAAAGGTAAAATCAGTTTTTTTAAATATTTAATTGAGTTATTGTTAATTAATTTAGTCCCACCTTTAGCAACCATTACTGGATCAAGAACAACATTTTTTAATTTATATTTTTTTAAAATTTTATAAACACATTTGATTATACTAGTATTATGCAACATACCAATTTTTACACCATTAGCCCCGATATCATTCAAAATCATCGTTATTTGTTTTTGAATATTTTTTGTAGGAATTGGAATAATACTTTTTACATCTCTGGTATTTTGTGCTGTAACAGCCGTTACTGCTGTCATCGCATAACTACCGAGAGCTGTAACGGTTTTAATATCCGCTTGTATGCCTGCTCCACCAGAAGAGTCGGAACCTGCAATGATTAAAATTTTAGATTTTATTTTCAATTTATTTTATTGATCTCTTAATTAGTTTTATACATCTTAAAATTAATTTTTTATTGTACGACTCACCCATAATTCTTATTTTAGGCTCTGTTCCTGATTTTCTTATCAATAACCTTCCATGCTTGCTCATAAGTTTATTAGCCTTTTTAATTGCACTTTTACATTTAGATTTGTTAATTATGTTTTTATCTTTTACGGTTATATTCTCTAATATTTGCGGAATAGGTACAAAAACATTGAGTAATTTGCTGGCCTTTTTTCCTTTTCTTAATGAAAATAAAACTTCCAATGCAACCATTAAACCATCACCGGTTGTTGCGAATTTTCCAAGAATTATATGACCAGACTGTTCACCACCTAAATTAAAATTTAATTTTTTCATTTTTTCTTTTACATATCTATCTCCCACCTTGGATCTGAAAAATTTAATTTTTTCTTTTTTCAAAAAATTTTCTAATCCATAATTCGACATTAAAGTTCCAATTACGCCACCTTTTAAAATTTTTTTTGATTTCCATCTACGAGCAAGCATCGCAATAATTTGATCGCCATCTATAATTTTGTTGTTTTCGTCGCACATAATAATTCTGTCAGCATCGCCATCAAATGAAATGCCAACATGAGACTTGTATTTTCTAACAGCAGATTGAATTTTAGATGGGAAGGTAGATCCACATTTGTCGTTAATATTAAAACCATTGGGTTTTACACCAATTGACACAACCTTTGCTCCAAGATCTTTAAGTAATTTAGGGGCAGCTATGTAACCCGCTCCATTAGCGCAATCTAAAACTATTTTAATTCCTCTTAAGTTAAAATTATCTGGGAAATTTTTTCTTAATATTTCAATATACTTATCATTACCATTNTCGAGTCTTTTAACTCGACCTAGCAATTTGGGATTTGTAAGTTGTTTTGTATTTTTGGCATCTATTAATTTTTCAATTTTCTTTTCTATTTGGTCCGATAATTTCATACCATCTGGTCCAAATAATTTAAGACCATTATCGTAATAANGATTATGAGATGCGGAAATCATAATACCCATATTTGCCTTCATTGATTTTGTTAACATTGCAAGTCCATTAGTTGGTAAAGGTCCCAATGTAAAAACATGCATCCCTCCTGATGNTAAACCTGATACCAAGGCTGGCTCTAAGGTATATCCAGATAATCTTGTATCTTTAGCTATTATTGCAATTTGTTTAGTTTTTTTTTGGTTTTTAAAATAAGTGGCAGCTGCTAGACCAAACTTAAAGAATTTTTCTCCCGTNATATTGCCCTGGTTGACAGTACCTCTAATACCGTCAGTTCCAAAATATTTATTGCTCATGGATTAATTTGTATTCAAAATTTTATTAAAAACTAATAGTCCTTGATGAATTTCTTTAACATTGTGAACTCTGAATANCTGAACNCCTTGAGAAAGTCCATAAAGCACNGATGCTAATGTGCCTCCCGTTCGATCCGGCGTATCAAATTTTGTTACTATATGTTCTATAAATCTTTTTCTTGAAGTTCCTATTAAGATTGGACATCCTAGACTATAGAAAATTGAAATTTTGGACATCAATCTTAAATTGTGATCTAAATTCTTTCCAAATCCAATACCAGGATCCAAAATAATANATTCTTTNCTATAATTTTTTTTTGTANAAAAANTAATTTTTGNTTCAAAAAAATCAAAAATATCNAACAAAACATCTTCGTAAGTTGGATTATTTTGCATTGTTGCTGGAGTTCCTTGCATATGGTGCAAAATAAATGGTTTTTTTTTCGAATTAATAAGATCAAAAGATCTTTTATCAAAATTTAAACCAGATACATCATTGATGATATCAACTCCATTTTCAATGCCGTTACTCATAACATAAGATTTTCTTGTATCTAAAGATAAGAGTATTTTTGGAAAATTTTTTTTAAGTTTAATGATGGTGTTTTTTACTCTTTGCCATTCATCTTTTTCATCAATAGTTTTCGATCCTGGCCTCGTTGATTCTCCTCCGATATCAATNATTGTCGCTCCACTATTAATCATTAACTTAGCTTGGTNATATGCATTTGTTTCTTCAAAAAATAATCCTCCGTCCGAAAAACTGTCTGGTGTTATATTGAGCGCTCCAATTATTANAGGTGTATCAAATTTTAATCCCAAAATACTTTCTTCTTTAGAAGTTATATTTTTTAGATCTTTTTCAATTGTTTGTNATATTTCTTTATCAAGCTGCTTGATTTCTTTAATTGAGTAAAANTTACTTNCAGCAATTTGCTTTTTTTTTCTATGAAAAACTTCTACCTGNTNAAAAGCTATATTAGAACGNCCNGTCAAAGAAAGAGCTTTTTTTTCCTCAATGAGCCTCCTGGCGTAANTTCCATAATAGAAATTACACGGTCTTGTGTAACATTTGCGCATNAAAAANTAAACTGCAGGTTTTGGCTTTAAACCTAAAGATCCAAGTGCTGAAGATTGTTCTTTTGNTTCGTCATCCTCTTCTTTTTTTCTTGTTGGTTGGGTATTCTTTAANATTAAATCTTTTATCTCTTCTCCACTNANTGTCTCATAAAGCAATAAAGCTTTTGCTATTTTATGTAAATCATCTATTTTTTCTGTAATAATTTTTTTTGCTCTTTGATAACCTGCATCAACGATTTTTTTAATTTCTATATCTACTTTNTTTGCAGTTNCTTCAGACATATGTTGATGTCTAGTTATAGATCTTCCAAGAAAAACTTCATCCTCGTTTTCACCATAAGTTAGTGGCCCAAGTTCTTTACTCATTCCATATCTGGTAACCATATCTTTTGCTAGTTTAGTAGCCATTTGAATATCAGATGAAGCGCCGGACGTAACTTTGTCATNACCAAAAATTAATTCCTCAGCAACTCTTCCACCCATAGCTTTTGATATATTCGCTTCTAGATATTCTCTTGTATGAGAGTATTTGTCTCTTTCTGGTAAAGTCCAAACTACGCCTAAAGCTNTTCCTCGTGGTATAATTGTAGCTTTATGTATGGGGTCTGATGCTTTTTCATTTANAGCAACAAGAGCATGACCACCTTCATGATAAGCAGTTAATTTTTTATCATCTTCGGTCATAACCATAGATCTTCTNTCTGCNCCCATCATTACNTTATCTTTNGCCTCNTCAANATCTNNCATTGTTACAANTNTTTTATTTTTTCTNGCTGCNAANANTGCAGNTTCNTTNNNTAAATTTGCTAAGTCAGCTCCGGAAAAACCAGGTGTTCCTCGAGCAATTGTTCTTAATTTTACATCAGGTCCCGTATGAATTTTTTTGATATGAATTTTTAAAATAGCTTCTCTTCCTACGATATCAGGGTTAGGTACAACAACTTGTCTATCAAATCTTCCAGGTCTTATTAAAGCAGGATCCAAAACATCGGGTCTATTGGTCGCGGCTATTAATATTACACCCTCGTTAGTTTCAAAGCCGTCCATTTCGACAAGCAGTTGATTTAATGTTTGCTCTCTTTCATCATTTCCACCACCTAGTCCTGCACCTCTGCTTCTTCCAACCGCATCAATCTCATCTATAAAAATTATACATGGTGCATTCTTTTTACCTTGTTCAAACATATCCCTAACTCTAGAAGCGCCAACGCCAACAAACATTTCAACAAAATCTGATCCTGAAATAGAAAAAAAAGGTACACTTGCTTCACCTGCTATTGCTNTGGCTAACAAAGTTTTACCAGTTCCAGTAGGNCCTATTAAAAGTGCGCCTTTTGGAATTTTTCCTCCAAGTCTTCTAAATTTTCTTGGATCTCTNAAAAATTCNACTATTTCNTCAACTTCTTCTTTGGCTTCATCAATGCCAGCAACATCATTGAAAGTTACTTTACCCCNAGCTTCAGATAATAGTTTTGCTTTAGACTTTCCAAATCCCATAGCCCCTTTTCCTCCTTGCATTTGACGCATGAAGAATACCCATACACCGATAAGTAAAAGCATTGGAAACCATGACAAAAGAATTCCCCATAAGGACGGCATTTGATCATCTTGAGGAGATGCTGTTATGTTAACGCCTTTTGAAGCTAATTTCTCTACTAGGTTGGGATCGTTTGGAGCGTAAGTCTTGAACGCAGTACCATCAGCCAAGACACCTTCAATATTATTTCCTTTAATCTCCACCCGAACAACTCTGCCATCCTCAACGTTTTTCAAAAAACTTGAAAAGGGGACTGTATCTGAAGCCACGGGATGTTTTGGATTTTTAAATAAATTAAAAAGCCCTACTANAAGAAGNACTATTACACCCCACATCANCAGATTTTTCAAATTCATATAGTATTTAAGATAAGCATTATTTTTGACTAAACAAGCAGCATTTTTATCATTATAATTTTAAAAAAAGGTCATTTTNCTAGTTGAAANGGTNTTTTTCTTATTNTTTTTCTTTNCTCTTTTGAAATTAAAATAAAATTNTCTTTTTTTTCTATAACACATCCCCCTAAAGTAGACTTATTAAATTTAGCTTTTTTAACACGATCAATTAAACTTATAATTTTTTTGGATCTTGGCGGATAGTATGTTCCTGATACCAAAGACAAAATATCAGAAAAAGACTTAAAAATAATTTCTCCCGCTTCATCAGAAAATATTTGTGTATTTATTGAGCACTTGTTTTTTGGTAAAAAAGACACATACTTATATAAAGCTTTGTTTTTATAAAAATCTAAAGCTTTGCTCGCAGATAGAAGATTGTTGACAGTTTTAATAATTTTACCTGTACCAAGTCCCTCCTTCTCCATATTTCTTCTATATTTTCTTATTCTAACGCGTAAAAATTTTTCGTTTTCATTTGATGGATCCTTAATATAAGTCTTAAAAAAATTTAGAGTGATATATTTTAAATCTATTTTTTTAAAACTTAAAAAAGGCCTCACAATTTTTAAATTGCTATTGTAATTAACGCTTTCTGACATTGATGATAAGCCCGTCAATCCACTTCCTCTTAACAATCTTATAAAAAAATTCTCAATTTGATCATCGGTATGGTGTGCCGTAATTAAAAATTTTATATTCTTTTTCGAACAATAATTGGAAATTAGAGAATACCTAATATTTCTAGCATTTCGCTGAATATTTCTTTTTGGAACTTTGCCTTTCCAATTAAGAATTTCACTTGATATCCTTTTTTTCTTTAAAATTCCTTTAGCTTTTAAAGCCTCTTTGTGAGATTCTTTTCTAAGTTTATGATCTACAATTAAAACGTGTATTTTATTTTTGAATTCAGCTGCATACATTTTGCTAAAATAAGCCAAACACAAACTATCTGAACCACCCGAAACCGCCAAGGCAAAGCTCTTTTTTTTAATTTTTTTAAAAATTATAGCTTTGAACTTTGTATAAATTTTTTTAATTTTAGGGTCTTTAATTGATAACTTTCTTTTTTCAACTTTTCTTTTCACAGCCAAATTTTTTCCTGTTATATTCAGCTCTTTGAATAACTGATTGACTTGCTGTTGGATATTGTTTTTTAACACCTAAAATCATCTTGCAGCCTTGAGTTTTCTCGCCTAGCTGAACCATCATAACACCCAATTCAAGTAAGTTCCTTGGTGCCTTTTTACTTTTTGGATATTTTTGATAACCGTCCAAATATGCGGTGGCAGCATCTTGATAAAGTTGTCTAATTCTAAAAGTTTCTCCGTACCAAAACTGAGCGTTTCCTGCAAGATCGTGCTTAGAATTAACATCTACAAATTCTCTTAATGCAAACTCCGCAGTTTCATAATCTCCCACTTTTAGAAAACTTATAGCAAATTTATATTGTTCTTCTTGTGATGTTTCGGGAA
>JAESSC010000071.1 GCA_016764285.1 Pelagibacteraceae bacterium | reverse complement strand
GGACACAAGGGCTATCTTCATTCTAAACAGCTTTTGATAATTTTTGTTAGTTTTTTTTAACTGTAATGATAAGAAATTTTCCATTTTTTTAGTGAGTTATTTAGAAATTTTAATATTTTAGGAATTTTAAATTTATCCGAATCTTAAAGAATATCTAATGAACCTGCCAGCAATCTATATTTGTATTGTGTCAGAAAAATGTTTCGAACGTAGTTAAAAATCGAAAAGCGTTGGTATGATTGGTTGCGGTGGCAGGATTTGAATCTACGACACTCAGGTTATGAGCCTGACGCACGTACCTTGCTGCATGACCTGTCCCAGAGATTCACAAATGAAGATCTGACAAGTCTATTCGTTTAACTCGTTATGCTACAACTGATATTTTTGACAAGGTTTATAATGGTGTAGAAAGAAAAGAGAAGAGATTAAACAAGACGCCCATAAGTTAGCCGAGGTCTTCACTTTTATTAAAAAGAAAGCGGTCTAGTCTCCTTTGTCCCCTGGATTCCCTTAAGGCTCTCTTTGGGTTATCCTTAAGTTGCTCTAACAGCTCTCCTGCTTGGTGGATTGATAAAAAGCTAGCAAAACTAATGTCTTCTGTTGGTAGAGTGGATTATAGTAAAAATTAAATGTTACAATTAAGATATAAATAATAATGGACAAAAAATTATTAACCCCTGGTCCACTTACAACATCGCTTTCTACTAAAGAAGCTATGCTCCATGACTGGGGTTCACGAGATATTAATTTTATTGAACTAAATAGAGATATACGACAATCTCTTATTGCGCTTATCAACGGCCAAAATGTTTTTGAATGCGTGCCTATGCAAGGAAGTGGAACTTTTGCTGTGGAGGCCATGATTGGATCCTTAACAAATACGAAATCTAAAATACTTATTTTAATAAACGGAGCTTACGGACAACGAATGAAAAAGATATGTTCCTACATGTCGCGCAATTGTATTTCTTATACAGTAGCAGAGCATGAGATTCATGATTGTAATAAAATTGAAAATATCATTGATGATAATAAAGACCTAACACATATATTTGCCGTTTATTGTGAAACAACATCAGGCATTCTTAATCCCATTCAAACTATTGCTGATTTAGCCAAAAAAAAAGAAATATCCTTATTCATTGATGCCATGAGTGCCTTTGGAGCCTTGCCTTTAGATGTAAATAAAATACATTTTGATGCTGTAGCTGCTTCTGCCAATAAATGCTTAGAAGGTGTTCCGGGAGTTGGATTTATTTTGATACGCAAAACTGTTCTTGAACTTGCAAAAAACAATGCTCATTCTCTTAGTCTAGATTTGTTTGACCAATGGCAGGCCATGGAAGCAAATGCGCAGTGGCGATTCACTCCTCCAACCCATGTTTTAGCTGCATTTCATCAAGCTCTTAAAGAACATNTAAAAGAAGGAGGTGTTATNGGACGTTATCAGCGCTACAAGGAAAATTGCAAAATAATTTGCGAAGGAATGACAGCAATGGGATTTAAGCGTCTATTACCTGATGAACTACAAGCGCCAATTATTATTACTTTTATACAGCCAGATCATCCTAATTTTAAATTTAAAAAATTTTATGATGCTTTAAGTGAAAAAGGATACTTGATATANCCNGGNAAATTAACAGNTGCANATACATTTCGAATAGGATGTATTGGACATTTAACGTCAAAGGACATGCNCGAGGTACTTGATGTAGTTAAAGAAACATTAAAGGAACTTGACATAAAATTAAATTAATAATTTATGACNTCGCTCGATTCTTTCGAAATCCCACTTATTCAAGCTACTAATGAAAATTTAAAAGGATATGGGTATCTTGTTGATGATTATNATCAAACTGAAATTGAAATNACTACNTGGCCAAAAAAAGGATGGAGAGATATTGACAAGGGAACAGGTAATGAGGGAGGAATAACAGAAGGTCCGTTTGAAACATGGTGGCAAGGCGACATATTATATGGTCGCAATAACGCAGTAGAGCATAAAAGTGATTATGACAAAGATGGTCANTATTTACTTGGTTATAGTTGTCATCCAAAANAAGCTAATNAAAACTCATTAAAAAGTGATCCAAAACAAATATTTATTTGGCATGTCAACTATCATCCTGATGGAGGGCAGTTATTTTTTCCTAATAATAATGAGCCCTTTATCTCACCNCTGGCCTTACCNGGTGATGATATNNATCTAAAAAAATTTAAAGCTTTTTATTGTGATGGNTCTAAAGGTCTATATATTCATGCTAATATTTGGCACGAAGGNGTTTTTCCTCTTAAAGGCAAATCTACATTTCGATGCAAACAAGGCAAAGTACATGCACGAGTAAGCGTGGACTTGTATGAAGAGTTTCAAAGTTATATTTTTTTTAAAACTTCAATTAAAAAATGAAAAAACTATCTCTATACATCTTTCTGATTTTGATGGTTTGCAATGTTGGGGTTACGAAGGATTTAACTGGGACTAAATTGTTGTGCAAAGGATATTAAACATTAAACATCAATCCTAAACCCAGAACCACGATCCCTAAAAGCTTTTTCATGGACACAGTATAACCGGGCACACTGGTGGGCACAATATTTATCCAGGAAAATTAACGGTGTCAAATACATTTCGAATAGGATGTATTGGACATTTAAATAAAAAAGATATGTATCAAGCAATTNACGCGGTTAAAAAAACGTTAAAGGAACTTGACATAAAATTAAATTAGGATTATCAGAGGCATAAAAATAAAAAAACAACTATTTTGGAATAAAAAATTAATGAACAAACATTTAGAAGAAAAAAGATATAAAGGAAAAGTTCAAGCTGTAATTCTTGACTGGAGTGGAACAACAGCTGATGCTTATGTTGTTGCGCCAGCAGTAGTTTTTGTTGAAGTTTTTAAACGTCAAAAAGTAGAAATTTCTATGGTTGAAGCCCGAGGGCCAATGGGTTTAAGAAAAGATTTACATATAAAAGCATTAACAGAAGTTGATGAAATTAAAGAAAGGTGGAAAAAAATTCATGGCAAATATCCTGAACAAAGTGATGTTGACAGAATGTTTGCTGATTTTGTACCTTTGCAGCTAGATTGTTTAAGAAAATATACAACTCTACTTCCGGGAGTAGCTGAAGTTACTCAACGTTTGCAAAAACAAGGTATTAAAATTGGAAGCACAACAGGTTTTGTACGTTCAATGGTTGATATATTAGAAGAAGATTCGGCAAAACAAGGTTATAAACCTGATGCTTCTGTTGCAGGAGACGAAGTAAC
>JAESSC010000070.1 GCA_016764285.1 Pelagibacteraceae bacterium | reverse complement strand
TTCATCAAAATCTTCATGGTAAGCGATGGTCACATGAACAGCGTCCAATTTAGCTTCATTATTAATCTGGAATATTTCTTTAGACCAATAGCAATATTGAAGATTATCTATTCGATAATTTTTCATTTTTATAAATTAATATATTTTATTTTTTTTGTCCTCGGTGTTTTTGAATTCTTCGACCGTATTCTTGAGTAATTCTATCAAAAATAATCGCTAAAGCTACTATGGCCAATCCATTCAATAATCCTAAAGCTAGATATTGATTTGATATTGCTCGTAAAATTGGCACTCCTAAGCCTCTAACTCCTATCATGGATGCAATTACTACCATTGCAAGAGCCATCATAATAGTTTGGTTTACTCCTGCAAAAATTGTTGGAAGGGATAATGGTATTTGAACAGTTGTTAGTTTTTGAAATGGAGTTGCTCCATAGGAATCGCATGCCTCTAGCGTTTCTTTGTCAACTTCCCTTATACCTAAATTTGTTAATCTAATAACAGGAGGAACAGCATAAATACAAACTGCAATTAAACCCGGAACTTTTCCTATACCTAGAAGCATTAAAATTGGAACTAAATAAACAAAACTAGGAATAGTTTGCATCATGTCTAAAACTGGTATAATAGTTTTTTCAACTCTATCAGATTTTGACATAACAATACCTATTGGAATTCCTACAGCTATACATATAATAGTGCACACAGTGATAATAGCGACTGTTGCCATGCAATCATTCCACATACCAAAGTATCCAATAAGCATAAATGCTATTGCACTTCCAGCTACTAACTTCCAACTTCTAGAACCAAACCAAGCTAAAATTCCTATAACTATTATTATTATTGGCCAGGGTGTAGTTAGTAGTAATTTTTCCAACCATACCAAAAAAAATAACAATGGATCAAAAAAAGCTTCTATGCCATCACCGTATTGACGAGAAAATTGTCTAAAACTTAAATCAATTCCCTTCTTTAGCTCCAAAAGAGAAACTCGCTCCATTACAGGAAATTTAGTAAAAAATTCCATTTTATTTTATTAGATTAATAATGAGCCTATTAAATTGGCTCGTTAAAATAATTTAGATTTTAAAGACCAGCTTTGACTTTTTTAGCAACACCAGAAGATACCCATTTAGTCCAAACATCTTCGTGTTTAGTTAAAAACTCAATTGCTGCATCATTACCTCCAGCTTGATTGTCAGCCATCCAAACTAGCATTCCATTCATCACAGGACCTGGGTAAGTACGTTTTCCAATGTACTTCACTATTTTTTTTCCGCCCTGTTTTGCAAACTTAGATGTAATGATTGTATTTACTTCAGACTCAGTCCAAGCAGATGGTTTAGGATCTGCACAATCTTGCTCAGCTACAGTTATACACTTGTCCCAATTTTCTCTACCTGCAAATGGCACACCAAAATCAAGCTGTATTAAACCATATTTTCCAACTATTGATGTTGGGTTCCAATAATATCCAAGCCAAGGATTTCCTGACTCAGCTGCTTTAGATATTGAACCATCTAAACCTGCAGCAGAACCTGGGTCAACTAATACCCAACCTTTTTTTTCCATTTCAAATGCTCTGAAAAGTTGCGCGTTAGCTAACTGACATCCCCAACCTGCAGGACAACCAACAAAAGCTCCTTTTGAAGAATCTTCTTTATAAGGAAACCACTCAGGGTGTTCCAAGATTTCAACAGCAGTCATACCTTTTAACTCTGGATGTTTTTCAATAGATCCAGGAGTTAACCACCAACCTTCTCCAAGGCCAGTAATTGGTGCTTTATTAGCTATAACTAAACGACCTTCCTCAACTGCTTTAATTAAAGGTATGTAAACAGCATTAGCCCATTGTTCTGGGTTCATATCTGGAGCACCTTTTTCATCCATTGAAGTAAATGTTGGCATTGTTGCACCCGGAATAAGTTCAACTTCACAACCATAACCTTTTTCCAATATGAACTTATCAACTTCGGCCATTAATTCTGCAGATGCCCAGTTTTGACTAGCTACTACAACTTTTCCACACGCTGCATTAGCTATTCCACCAAACGCTGTGAAACCCAAAGCAATCACTGCAGAAAGTATTATTTTTTTAAACGTATTCATTACTCCTCCCTTACATTTTTTTTTCGTAAATGATTGAAACATATACGATAAATTAATGTAACCCCCAAAGACAACTTACAATTGAAAAATCAATAATTTTGTATAAAAATTATGATAATATTATTATTAAATAATGAGTATTTTCATTTAAACGCCTACATAACCATCTTCTAAAGCTGCATCGGTAATGTCGTGATAGAAAGATTCTCCAAAACTCCTTAGTGCAAAAAGATTAAATGTTTCAGGTTTAACATCTATCAAATCAATTAAAATGTTAATTCCATGAAAGACTGTACCTACACAATTATTTTTCTTAAAGTTATTTAAGTTAACTGGACATCCTTTTTTTAATATCTCTCTCGCCTGTGAACCTTTAATTTGAATCATGGCTCTTGAATGAGAAATATCTGTGATGGCAAAATTTTCATCGTTGCACTTTTCTTTGATGATTTTAAGAATATTTTCTTTATGGGATACAATGAACCAAGTTTTTGGAGCATTCCAAAGAATTCTTGTTTTTTCATTGGAATTTACTTCCGGACTTTTTTCTGGAAGTTGCAAACTATCAATCTGAATATCTTTCAATTGAATTTTTGATCTTTTGTATTGAACAACCTGAACTATTTTAACATTTTTTATTTCAGAAATTTTAAGTAAGTCATTTTCGTTCTTCTTATGATGATCCCCAAATAAACCTTTTTTATGAATAGATTGTAAGGCTGAAATCCCGGTCATGATCTTACTCTCTCCCCTTTTGGATCAACATAATGTGACGACACTATTTCCACAGCAATGTTTTTGTTGTTAAGTGGAGAAACTGCGTAAAGTTTTTCTCCTATTCTGTTTTTTCCATCTTGAATAATTGCCAAAGAAAATGGATTATTATATTCAACACTCCAACAGGAAGCTGAAACATGACCCAATTTTGGATTTGGTGAGGACGCATTACCATCTTTAACCAAATGCGATCCCTCCGGAATTGTTGTTTTTTTGTCTAAAGGAATTACTCCAACAACTTTTTCTCTCTTTGGATTTAAAAATGCTTCTCTAGTTAAAGATCTTTTACCAATAAAATCTTTCTTTTTACTCAACATACCTTCAAGAGAAACATCATAAGGAATCGTTCTGCCATCTAGTTCCGATCCTGCTACATGCCCCATTTCTATTCGTAAAGTAGAAAGAGCTTCTGTGCCATAGGGTTCAATATTCATTTCTTGACCAAATTCAATTATTTTTTCCCACATAAATGTTCCATAACTAGATTCCACATTTATTTCGTAAGCTAGTTCTCCTGAAAACGAAATTCTAAAAATTCTTGCTGGCACA
This sequence comes from Pelagibacteraceae bacterium, assembly GCA_016764285.1. Taxonomy (GTDB): domain Bacteria; phylum Pseudomonadota; class Alphaproteobacteria; order Pelagibacterales; family Pelagibacteraceae; genus AG-414-E02. The sequence continues at coordinate 7,621 of JAESSC010000070.1, read as the reverse complement.
TCAAATAAATCGGATTCCTTGTATCCCATAAATGGTAGTGCTTCGTTTAAAATATTTGTTTCAGGAAAAAGCTTACTTAATAATTCTCTAGAATTAGGTCCAGCAAGCGCAGCTCCTGCCCATTGCTCTGTGGTTGATAAAACATTAACGTTCAACTCTGGCCAAACAACTTGTAAATAATATTCTAAATGGGCCAAAACATTTACTGCTTGAGCTGTCGTAGTCGTCATATGAAAATGATTTTCTGAGATTCTGGTAGTGGTTCCATCATCAAAAACGATTCCGTCTTCACGAAGCATCACGCCATATCTTGCTTTACCTACAGGCAATTTCATCCAAGCATTAGTGTAAATTCTATTTAAAAATTCAGCAGTATCTGGACCTTTAATATCTATTTTTCCTAGAGAAGTAACATCGCATACCCCTACATTTTTTCTTACGTTGTTTGCTTCGCGTTTTGCTGCTTCTTCCAAACTTTCGTTGTCTTGTTTATAATAACGAGGCCTGAGCCATAATCCAGCATCAACAAAGACTGCATTATTCTTTTCATGCCATTCATGCATTGGAGATTTTCTGGTTGGACGATAATGTTTTCCTACTTCTCTGCCAACAATCGTACCAATTGTTACTGCAGTATAAGGTGGTCTAAATGTAGTGTGACCCACTTCAGGAACTATTTTGCCTTCAATATTTGAAACTAATTGCAAACCATTTAAGTTACTTGTTTTTCCTTGATCTGTTGCCATGCCCAACGTCGTGTATCTTTTTACATGTTCGATGGATCTAAACCCTTCTCTTACCGCTAATTCTATATCTGACACAGCTACATCATTTTGAAAGTCTACAAATCTTTTATAATGTTTGTTCTTGGGAAGTGGCATACACCAAAATTTATCATGCTCTCCATAACTTCTTTCATTAGAAGTGGGTGCTGTACTTTTTGAGTTTTTATTAGTTATTTTATTTGATAATTCAAAACCTTTATTAAATCCATCTTCTAAAGCTTGTTTTAAAGTAAATGACCCATTTGCAGATCCGATCGTGCTCTCCTTTTGACGTGACTGACTTGGAATAAACGCATCAATCGTTTCGTTGAATTTTAGTTTGTTTCCTGATTGTGAGGAGAGATGAACTGTTGGTGTCCAGTTACCAGAAACACAAATACAATCACAAGAGACCTCCTCTAAATTTTCATAGCTAGATTTATCACTATTAAATTTTCCAATTGTTGCTGAATTTACTTTGAGGTGGCCTTTTGTATTAGCGATTCCATGAGAAAATTTAATGTCAATATTTAAATTTTTTGCTTCACTTATAACAGAACTATCAGAGTTTGTTCTTGTATCAACAACGAGTGGATTAATTCCATTTTTTTTAAACTCTATGGCTGTATCGTAAGCACTATCATTATTAGTAAAAATAATTGGTTTCCTACCAACAAGGACCCCATAAACTTTCAGATATTCCTTTGCTGCGGAAGATAATAAAATTCCTGGCCTATCATTATTACCAAAAATCAATGGTCGTTCTAAGGATCCTGTGGAAATAACAATTTCTTTTGCGCGTATGTACCAAAGTTTTTGTCGAGGTGTAAATTTATTTGGGTTTTCAATATGATCTCTAGTCTTTTCAAACATTACCATCATGTTGTGATCATAATAGCCAAAAACCTGCGATCTATTTTTTACGATAACATTTGGCATAGACTTGAGTTGAGAAATTGCTTCATCAGCCCATTCTTTTCCTTTTTTATTTCCAATCGTTACTTCGTCGACTAGTAAACTTCCACCAAATCGGGATTTATCTTCTGCTAAAATAACTCGAGCCCCATTTTTTGCAGCAGCTAAGGCACTTGCCAATCCGGATGGTCCTGAACCAGCAATTAAAACATCACAATATTCATACTTGTGTTCATATCTATCTGGATCGGGTTTAAGTGGAGCTACACCCAGCCCTGCCGCCTTTCTGATAATAGGTTCGTAAACTTTGTACCAAAAGCTTTTAGGCCACATAAATGTCTTGTAATAAAAACCAGCCGGAAAAAATTTTTGAAACAAATTATTAATTGCCCCAAAATCAAAAGAAACTGATGGCCAACAATTTTGACTTTTTACTATAAGGTCTTCTACTAATTCAACTTCAGTCGCATTAGCATTGGGTTCTGTTTTAGCTCCTTTATATAATTGAACCTTGGCATTGGGCTCGTCAACACCCGCTCCAAAAAACCCTCTGGGTCTATGATATTTAAAACTGCGACCCACTAGATGAATTCCATTAGCCAATAATGCCGATGCAAGTGTATCTCCCTCGTAACCAAAATATTTTTTTCCATTAAAGGTAAATGAGATTTTTTTATCCCTATTAATATAACCAATATTATCTAATCGATACTTCTGGGACATAATAATAACTACAATTCCTCATTTAATTTTGCTGTCTTAAAAATTTCATGTGTTGCGGTATTTCTTGAAACCTTGAACCACTGTCTACAACCTGAAACATGGTGCCATAATTCGGAATGATTGCCTCTAGGATTTTCTCTATAATAAACAAAATCATCCCATTCCTTATCCGAAACTTCTTTTCCTAGCAGAGGTCTTTTAATATTAGCATCGCCCCCATAAGAAAATTCATTTTGAGATCGTTTTCCGCAATAAGGACATTTAATTTCTAACATCTGCTACCCTATCCAAGTTTTTGTACCCACGCCCTTTTCATCAATTAGATGACCGCTATGGAATCTATTTAAGTTTAATTTTGAGTTTAATTCGTGAACTTGATCTTGAGCAATTGTATAGGCAAAGGTCCATCCAGAAACAGGGATTGCCTTAAATCCACCATAGCACCAACCGCAATTTAGATAGAGACCCTCAATATGAGTCTTGTCGATTATAGGAGATCCATCCATCGACATATCCATAATGCCACCCCATGTCCTTAGCATTTTTAATCGACTCAAATTTGGAAACATAGCTACACCTTCGGTTAATACATGTTGAAGAGCTGGAAGATTTCCTCTTTGAGCATAACTATTATAACCATCTAAGTCTCCGCCCATAACCATTTCACCTTTGTCAGATTGACTACAATAAAAGTGGCCTGCTCCAAAGGTAACCACATGATCTAGAAAAGGTTTCACAGGTTCTGAAACACAAGCTTGAAGAACGTGCGACTCAATGGGTAGTTTCATATTTAGTTTTGCTGCGAGGAGTGACGTGCTACCCGCTACACATAATCCTACTTTATTCGTTTCGATATTTCCTTTTGAAGTTTGCACACCTTGAATTTTTCCATTCTGAACATCAAATCCCGTAACTTCACAGTGCTGAATAATATCTACTCCCATATAATCTGCTTGCCGCGCATACCCCCAGACCACAGCATCATGTCTAGCAGTTCCTCCTCGTGGTTGCATCAAGGCACCAAAAATTGGAAATCGACATGAAGAGGAAAAATCTGCAAAAGGAATCTTTTTTTTTAATTCTTCTCTGCCTAACATTACTGCATCAATGCCATTTAATCTCATAGAATTACCTCTTCGTCTATATGCATTTAATTGAGCATCGGAGTGTGCAAGATTAATAATACCTCTCGGTGAATACATCACATTATAATTTAACTCTTGACTTAAATTTTCCCAAAGTTTCATGCCAAATTCATAAAAAAGATTGTTGACATCATACATATAATTTGATCTTAGAATTGTTGTATTCCTTCCAACGTTACCTCCACCTATCCACCCTTTTTCCAATATGGCTACGTTGGTAATTTTTTGTTCTTTCGCAAGATAATATGCAGTAGCTAATCCATGCCCACCCCCTCCTACAATCACAACATCATACTCTTTCTTTGGCTCAGGATCTTTCCAAGCTACTTCCCAGTTCTGGTGATTGCTAAAAGCATTTTTTATTAAACTGAATATGGAATATTTTTGCATAGGAGTTACCTTATATGACTCAACCAAATTTTTCTATTTGTAGTAGATATAATAAATAATGTATACATGATGCTTATTTTTGAATATAGGAGTCCAAATGGGTAGTGTAAAATCTGATATTGAAATCGCAAGAGCCGCGAAAATGAAGCCCATCAAAGATGTGCTTACAAAACTCAGTATCCCAGATGAACATAGTGCATTTAGTCCTATGGGACGTCATATTGCCAAATTAAATTTAGAATATATCGATAAATTAAAGGAAAAAAATAGCAATTTAATTTTAGTCACAGCCATCACTCCAACTCCAGCCGGTGAGGGAAAAACTACAACGTCTGTTGGTTTATGTGATGGACTGAATAAAATTGGAAAACAATCTGTTGTTTGTTTAAGAGAACCCAGTCTTGGACCTTCTTTTGGAATGAAAGGTGGTGCAGCTGGAGGAGGTTATGCTCAAGTTGTTCCTATGGAACAAATTAATTTACATTTCACAGGTGACTTTCATGCTATTACCTCTGCTCACAATCTTTTGTCAGCATTAATTGATAATCATATTTATTGGGGAAACAAATTAAATATTGACGTTAGAAGAATTGAGTGGAGACGATTGATTGATTTAAATGATCGAGCGCTTCGATCCATAAATATTAATCTTGGTGGTGTAGCCAATGGTTTTCCTAGAGAAGATGGATTTGATATTACCCCCGCATCTGAGATAATGGCAATTTTCTGCTTATCCAATAACTTGAAAGATCTCGAAAAAAAAATTGGAAATATTACTGTAGCTTATACTCGAGAAAAAAAACCAATCTATGCAAAAGATTTGAATGCACATAAACCAATGACGGTATTATTAAAAGAAGCTATTAGACCCAATGTTACTCAAACCCTTGAAAATAATCCTGCGATTATTCACGGTGGTCCATTTGGTAATATCGCTCACGGTTGTAACTCAATCATTGCAACNAAGACATCNTTAAAATTATCTGAATATGTNGTTACAGAAGCAGGTTTCGGTGCTGATCTTGGTGCCGAAAAATTTCTAAATATTAAATGTCGTAAAGGAGATATTCAACCGAATTGTGTTGTTCTTGTTGCTACTATTAGAGCACTAAAAATGCATGGTGGCGTAAAAAAAGATGATTTAAAAAAAGAAAATATTGAAGCACTTGAAAAAGGTCTACCTAATCTTGAACGGCATATTAATAATATTAAAAAATTTGGTTTAGAAGTTACTGTTGCAATTAACCATTTTATAACTGATACCAACAAAGAAGTTAAAATCATCGAAGAGTATTGTTCTAAACTTGGTGTGAAAGCAAATCTTTGTATGCATTGGGCTAAAGGTGGGGAGGGAACCAAAGAACTTGCAAATCATGTGGTAGAGCTTTGTAAAAAAACAAAAAAAGAGAACTTTAAATTTTTATATTCCAACGATACCAGTCTTTGGGAAAAAATAGAAATCATTGCAAAAGAAATGTATGGAGCAAGCGAAGTAATAGCGGATACAAAAATTAGAGATCAGCTAAANAAAATGCAAGAGGACGGATTTGGTAAATTACCTATTTGTGTGGCTAAAACTCAGTACAGTTTCTCTACGGATCCCAATTTAAAAGGAGCACCAACAGGCCACGTCTTGCCAATTAGGGAGATTAGACTCTCAAGTGGTGCGGAATTTATAATAGTAATTTGCGGATCTATTATGACAATGCCTGGTCTTCCAAGAGTACCTGCCGCACATTCTATTAAGTTAAATGAAAAAGGCGAAATAGAAGGTTTGTTTTAATTATTTTCTTTAAGATAATTTATCCAATTTTTCAATTCTAGTAAACGAATATCATCCTTAAGTTGNACTTTGGCTTTTTCTATTAAACTAATATGCTGATTAATTTCAGTTTCGTTTTTAAAACTTTTATTATCAATTAGCTTTTTTGATCTATGTTTAATTAATTTAATCATATAATCATAAGGTATTTCAGGATGATATTGTAATCCCCATATTTCTGAGTTTCCAACGGTAAAATGTAATGCTTCAAACTTATTAATTTTATTACTTGCAAGCACAACAGCGTTGTTTGGTGGAATTTCTACTTCATCATAATTAAAAGCGGGTGTTGTAAATTTGTGAGGCTTAGAAGAGTAAAGCTTATGTTTTTTTCCTTCATTGGTAAGTTCTATATCATAAGCAATACCAACATGGGGACCACTTGGAGCTACCCTACATTTTCCTCCAGCTGCATTAACGGTTATTTGCAATCCCCAACAAGCTGCAAAAATTTTCTTTTCATGTTTAAAACATGTTTTTGCAAAATCTATATGTTTTTTAACTTCATTACTGAAATCATCTATACGCAAAGTNCTGCCAGTTAAAATAATACCATCATATTTCTTTAAAGAATCAATAATTTTTGAAATNGCACTATCATCGCCAGGTTCAACAATATTTATTTCACAATTTGGTTCAAACATTTTAATATGTTGTTTAAAATTTTCTGATTGAGGTACGCAACCCGCTTTGTTAAAATTGGAATTTTCTTCTTTCGTATTACCCTCTACGACCAATAGTTTTAAAATGCTCATTTATTAATTAAATAGTTTGCCCTCAATACTATGTCGGTACATCAGTTTCATATCATTTAATGTAGTTTTTTTAGGATTTTCCGGAGTACAAGGATCGTTCAGCGCCATAGGAGATAGTTTTTCTATATCTTTATCAGTTATTTTTGCACACTCTGATAACTTATGCGGAATTTTAATTTTATCACGTAAATCCAAAACCCAATCAATAAATGAATTAAATGAAGGATTTTTCAATTCAAGATATTCGCTTAGTTTTGCAATTTTATTTTCTATTGCAGATCGGTTAAAAGTGAGAACATAAGGCATAAAAATCGCGTTGGACAAACCATGATGAATATTAAAAACAGAATTAACAGGATGGCTTAGTGAATGGATTACTCCCAAACCTTTTTGAAAAGCAGTTGCTCCCATACTTGATGCAGTAAGCATGTTACCTCTGGCTTCTAAATTGTCTCCTTCTTTAACTGCAATGATTAACCATTTTTTTATTAACCACATCCCTTCAAGGGCTATACCGTCAGCCATGGGATGATATCCTGAAGCACAATAAGCTTCCAAATTGTGAGCGAGAGCATCCATGCCTGTAGCTGCTGTTAAAAAAGGAGGTAAACCCAAAGTTAATTGTGGATCAAGAATAGTTAACGTCGGAAGCATTTTGGGATGAAAAACTATTTTTTTTTCATTTGTTTTTTCATTTATTATAGCCGCAGCTCTGGATATTTCAGAACCAGTTCCAGCAGTCGTAGGAATAGCAATAATTGGTTTGATTTCATCGGGATTGCTCATTTTATTTTTTGCCATTGATTCATTATAGTCGTTTTCAGCCCAAAAACTTCCCTCTCCAGAAAAATCCCAAAGAGGTCTATTATTTGATTCTAATAATGCAATTGATTTGCCAACATCTAAACTGCTACCTCCTCCAAAAGCAATTACGCCATCGTGATTTCCGCTTTTAAAAACTTCTACACCTTTTGTAACGTATCTACTTACAGGATTTCCTTTTACCTCTGAATAAACTTTTGTGGGAATGAAATTTTGGTTATTAGATTGAATTGCATTAGCGACCATTTCTGTTTTGACTAAATCTGAGTCTGTCACAAACAGAGG